>JAMNZB010000028.1 GCA_023622515.1 Bacillota bacterium
ATTCTCATCCGGCACGGTTACCTTGATATACCAGGTGCCTCTGGATTCGTTCCAAACTGCGTTGTAATCTATGATCGCTTCGATGGTTTCAATAGGCTCTTCAACTTCTTCTACCGGCCCAACTACCTTTGATTTAGTTCCTGTATAGTTCCCAGTTCCCTTTACTTCAACCTTAATCCACTTACCTGCATCAGCCTCAGAAAGCGTATAAGTCTTATCTGTTGCTCCTGCAATGGCAACATATTCACCATCTTCAGCATCAGCCCTCATCCACTTATATGTGACTGTTGCCTTTTCTGGTGTTACTTTTGCTGTCAGTGTTTCTCCAACCTTAGCAACACCTTCCACACTAATAGCACGTGAAACAGAATTTTATGAGCATTAAAAAAGCCCTAAAACCCCGTAACATCAAGGGTTTAGAGCCTCTTACGAACCACTCATAGTAACCTTCCATATGATATGCAATAATTCTAAAACCTTTATGATTTATAAGCTTGTAGGTTATAAGGATTTTCCAATGTTAGCAACATAAAAAGCACCATTTACCATAGACGATTCTGTAACAGTGCCTCTATTTCCTGCTTAAATCCATACTTCTGCAGATATTCAACTAAGGCTGTTTCTACGATTTCCCGCTGGGTCACGTTCTTTTCCCGGCTAAACTCACCCATCACATCGGCCACTTTATCGCTCATATAAATTGCTTTAGTCTTGGCCAATCCTGGAATAGCGTATCTGGGAATTTTACCGTCCTCCCTCACCCCATCTAAAAGCTGATACACCTTTTCCCGCCTGTCGTATAGAAATCGAATAAAGGGCATAAACTCCCCTATGGCTTCAGCCCCCCTTTCCCCTTCGCCTCTGTTAACCGTTTCCAGGGGTTCAGGTTCCTCAACAAAACCGGTAATCTTCACATAGTTGTTTTTATACACATTCCACTCATATCCCTTAGCCTTCATAAACTCCGCCATTTCCCGGTGGTCTGCAAAACCCTCCCTCTCGGCGATATCTTTGGGGTCCGGGTTTTCAACATCAAAGGCTTTTATAATTTTCAACACCTTGTTTGGTGCGGCATTTCTGAATGCCTGCTTATCCCTATTAAACCGATTTTCTGCCGGAATGTATTGGCCTTGTCTGCTATCGTAAACAAAGTTTTTGCGCCGCATATAAGTATCAAGGCTCTTCCAATTTTTATAGTCAAACTCCTTGGCTACCTCCTCCCGGCTTTTAAACTTTAACAACTCAATAGTCTTTCTCGCCCGAGCACTATAAATGGGCTCTCTATTTGTCATTTCTCTCTCCTCCTACAAAAGATTTACCGCCTCAAGGAGCGTATCCTTATCCTGATGCAAATACCTGGTGGTCACCGCCAAACTGGAATGGCCCAGCAGTTTTTGGATACTTACCACCGAGGCCCCTTTGGCCAGCAGATTACTGCTGAAAGAATGTCTCAGCACATGCGCACTGATATCTCTATCCCATCCAAGGTCGCTTACCGCATTGCGAATACACTCATTGACATAATTGTTGGATACCTGCCCCGTAGTAACGGTGGTGAAAAAACGATCTGTGGGTTTTTCTGGCTGGCGGATGTGTTTTAAGTAGTGGACCAAGATTTGATGCAGTTTTAGGCTGATGGGTATATCCCGGTCCTTGTTGCCTTTCCCCTTAATGATGTGCAGCACGTTATTTTCAAGATCCACATCCGCCAATTTTAGCCTGACCATTTCTGTAATCCGGCCCCCGGTGTAAAACATGGCCTGAACCACTGTTCTAACCACAGGCTGCCTGATGGCCCGGACCAGTTCTTCAAATTCCTCTTCCGTAAGATAATCCCGTTCCTTTTGCTGCACCTTAACTGGCTCCAGCAGCACGGCCAGGTTCTTCTTGCAAAGGTCTTTTTTACAGGCATAGTTATAAAAGCTGCGCAGAATATACAAGGTTGAACTTCTGCTGGCCGAGGAGCGCCCCCTTTCTTTTTCATAAATCATAAAGTCCTCTAAATCCTGTAAAACAATGTCCTCTAAATAGACCAGCCCGTTATGTTTCGTCTGTAAATATTCATCAAACTTCCCCAGCTCCTGGATGTAACAGGCAATGGTTGATTTAGAACGGTCAATCATGGTGATGTAATCCCTAAAACTCTTTATTGCTTGATTTAGCAGCATCCTGCTCCTCCTTCCCTTTTGGTAGTAGGCATATTAAAATAGACCGGCCCTTATATCAAGGCATATCTCACTAATTATTAGCTATAGCCCTGACTTATGAAAATAAGAAATAGTGGGCAAAAAAAGGGAAGCCCTGAGCAGTTAACTCAAGGCTTTTCATAGATCATAATGGTAGCATCGAACCCGGCGGCCTTTAATCTGGCCACCTGTTTTTGAGCATTATCTCTTATGGCATAGGAGCCAGCCATTACCCGGTAAAGGATCTGCCCGCTATCTGGTGCTGTTTGGGATGTCGGAGGTGGGGTGGTATAGCTGATACCCAGTTGGGATAGAATCGCTCTTGCCAAGGCTATAACAATCTCTTTTCTTTTGCTGTCGAATAATTGATTGTCCAGGCTGTTATCTAAAAATCCTGCCTCCACCAAAACCGCTGGGGATCTGGTCTCGCGTAGCACATGAAAATTTGCCCTCTTAACACCCCGGTTTACAAAACCGATCCCCACCAAGGCCTTCTGTATCTTCTCCGCCAATTGAACAGACTTTGTGCTGGGGGCAGTATAGACAAAAGTCTCCACTCCCTTGGCCTGTTCCGGCTGAAAAGCGTTTCTATGAAAGGAGATGAAGTAATCACAGCCATCTTTATTGGCAAGGCTGCTCCTCTCTGCTAGGCTAACGGCCCTATCGGTAGTTCTGGTTTCACTTACTTCTACCCCATGCCTACGCAGCTCAGTAGCCACCGCCATACCTAATGAAAGATTGTCGTCTGATTCCTTCCTTCCTTTATACACAGCCCCTGGATCATTCCCCCCGTGGCCATAATCCAAGCATATTTTAGCCATCTTTCTTCTCCTCCTTTAACTCCATAAAAACGGCTTTTAGCTTTTCCGGGACTGGTAGGCCAAGTAGCGCCGAGTTCTCCAAAATACTCAGGCCCTCATTGGAGAGATAGAAGAAAATAACTGCTGTCCGCACAGCGCCACCTTTTTCAATAACGTAGCAGTCGATAATATGACCGATGCCCACCAGAGAAAAAATGAGCAGTTTTCTAAAAATACCTTTAAAACCGATATCGCTGGAGAGCCTTTTTTCCACGGCAGCCAGCATTACCCCGGTGATATAATCGAGAACCACGAAAGTCACCAGCGCATAAAGCAACCCGTCCAAGCCCCCTAAGAACCAGCCGATATAACCCCCTATGGCGGCAAAAATCAGTTGAAAGGTGGTAACAAAATCTTTCAAATCTCCCTCCTCCTTTTCCATAAAAAATAGCACCTCTTTTGGGTGCATAGATGTGGTATTTAGGAAACAACCAACCAGGGCAACTTCTCTGTTCATGGAATCAAATTTCCACTGTTGTTACCCCACTAGCTCCAAGCATGGCCGCCAACCATTAATTGATGTCTTATTCTCAGGGGTGCTGCCGATAAAACCCGTGATACCTTCTCCACCCCGCAAGGTGTATAAGCCTCCCTGAACCTCCTGGCACCAGGAACGATGACCGTTGCCTGTTCCCACATGTAAATCTGTATCATTAAAGCTATCCCAATTAGGCGATTGGTCTTTATGAACCCCATACATTAAAACATTCCATTCACCACCACCAGGATGTTTACCGCCAGTTAGTAGCCTGACCTTATAGGTAAACCCACCTATTACCACTGTCTTATCCCCAAATACAGCCCCCACAGCGTCAATTTGATCCCAAGCGATGGAATGCCTCAATGTTTTTTTAGCCACAAACATTATCTTGTTATTTTTTACCCATTTCAACCATCCGGCGTCGGAAAACTGGCTTGTACCAGCAGACAGACCTATTGCCTGTGCCAGGCTAGCGCCGGAAATCAATTGGCCGGCCGAAACGAAACCAAAATATCCCTCATTCATGCTGCCTGCAGCCAGGTAGCCAGGCCCCGGTGTGCCCCAATGATCGTCTGGGCCGGGAACCAGAGTGCCGGTTATGCCAAACAGGGTCACCCCCTGTCTAATATTTTCTGCTAAGAAATTAGCATCGCTAAGCTGCACACTATTTCCGGTTGCCCCGCTGTAGTAGCCGGGTTGGGGTCTTAGCCTTAGGGTCGTACCGCTAACGGTCCCTCCTTGAGCGGTTACATGACCGATTCTGTTAGGCATAGTGCCATTAATTTCACCTGCATCCGTAGAAGCCGTTTTACCAGAGAGAAGGTCAGATGCAGTGGCGTTACCCGATGCCCCTTCACCCTGTAAGATAAAATTTGCGCCGTTGTACCTTAGTGTATAAATGCTACCCGCTGTTAGCTTACCGGCTGGCAGGGTATTGCCCCTGGGATCCCTAATGGATTTAGCCCCAAGGTTGCTAATGTTAATGGTTGATGCCCCGCTATTGGTGACATTAATTTTTACTGCCACAGCCATGCCTTCAATATAATTTGTCGGTGCCGGGCTAAGGGTAGCGGCATAAGTGTTGGCCGAGCCTGTGGTAACAGCAAAGGGGATTTGCAAAGTATAGTCTTTTAAATGTTCGTCTAACGTCTCCTTGTTAATTAGGGCGACATTACCATTGGAATTTCCCACAAAAACTTCCTTCGTATCCGTGCAAAGAGCCGGTTCACCCACATCCAAGGAAGGAAGATTTGCTTTTAGCCCCCGCCTGATTTGAATCTTGTTTGCCATTTATCATCACCCCCTTAAAATGTCCCACCATCTATAGCGCCGCTGGCCGGGATATACCCCAAAGACCTCACATAGGCCGTGGTAGCAATCCTAGTGGAATTATCCTCGGCACCCGGTGTTGGAGCCTTGGGTGTACCTGTAAAATTGGGGCTATTGATATCAGCCTTACCGTTCCAGCTAGCCTTTTCTGTATCAGAGACGAAGCGATGGGTAGCACTTTGGGTAATTATGGTCGCCGGATGGCTGGCCGGGTGAGTGTAGTTATTGGCCCCCGCCGCTATCCCATCAAGCTTAGACTTATCCTCTTTGGCCATTAAGCCATCAAGATTCCCCGTTACCTTGGGAATTGCATTAGCTGAAATGGCAATCCATGCCGTGCCATCAAAACGATAGGTGTAATCTGTATCCTTCACGTTGACCGTCCAACCATCGTCCGGATCAGGATAAACCGTGGCGATATCAGAAAATGTATCTACAGATTCCTTCCAATCAATGTTTGTTTCTAGGGTGGAAAACTTGTTATCTATTTCCGTCTTAGTGTATTTATCTGCCCAATTTTCTTTATCCTGAGTTGTAACATGAAGGACAATGTTTCCCGTATGATTTTCAAGGGCGGTATTGAGTCCGGCCAAGGTTTTTATCGGAGCATCATACCAGTTGCTTTTACCGGTGATATCTTTAATTACTTTGGCCAGAAAAGAGAAAAGCTGCGTCAGGGTCCCCGTATTAGAAACCGCTATTGCAATCCCCTGGTCTATTGTCCTTTTACCTATTTCCACATCTGTTATTTCAGCTGCTCCTACCCCGGGGTTAATTAATACCTTATCTGTGCCATCCCCTACATAGAGTTTTCCTGTATCTAAAGTAAAAGCAGGTTCACCAGCCTCAAGAGTTAAACTACCTAAATTAGCACTTTGACCTCTTTTAAGTTTGATGGTCGCCATAACTCGTCCCTCCTTTAAAATTTTCCGCCATCTGGAGAAAAGTCAACATAGTCTTCAAAAAAGTCCCCGGCATCAATGGGGATAAACCCCAAATTTTCCTGCAGCCATCTGACCCGGTTTAAGAGTTCCCCTGCTTCCACATCACCGATGAGGCTCTCTATTTCAGCCAAATAACCTTCAGCCAAGGCCTTGTACTCTTCTTGCTTATCAAAAAGGCCTTCCTCAAAAGCAGTTGTGGTTGATAGAAACCAACTATTCATATCGTTTAGCCACTCTGCCTTAGCCTCCTCATATTCTGCTAAAAAGCTATTGAGCCCGGCGTCATACTCATTGGTCCTGGTATTAAACCAGTCCAAGTATTGATGAAAAATAGCAGTAGTATCGGCCTGCAGTAGTGAATTCACTATGCCGCAACACTCCGTATCAAGCCTGGTGTCCGTGATGTCCGCCTCTTTAATTTCATAGGCCCCTTGGTCAACATAAACATTAGCCAAACCCAGCTCATAAATATCTGCCGTCCGTTCTAAATTCGGTGGACAGGGGGCCGCATCCGGTATTCCTTCCTTTACATAAATCCTGATGTTTCGCTCTATCTGGCTCCAACGAAGGACAACCCTATCCACCCGGGCCTTTACACCATGGGCAGTAGGCACAGTTAAAATAAGAATGTCAGTGTTTTCATATAAGTAGCCGTTGATATAGCCAGTACCAATGTCAGCCTTGATCTTCATCCTGTCGTGTGCGGCAATCCTTAAATTATCCGCCGGTAAGGGAAATACGCCATTGGTAATAAATTTAGAAAAATAACCGGCAAAAATCTCTGCTTTATATTTCCTGTCCCCGGCCACCGAATTAAAAAATGCGCTACGCTCCATTAAATCACTCCCTTCAGACGCTCCCCAAGGGTAGGCAAGGGGTCACCGAAAACTAAATCAACATGAAGCCCATTTTCGTCATAGGTTTCTATTACCTCAGTAATCCTGAGCCTTTGGGAAAACCCTAAAAGGTTGGACTTTACAGTAACAACATCCCCCAGATCGAAATCCTCCCGGTAAATTAAATTGCTGTTGGTATTTGCAACGGCGTCAAAGCTTACCCTTCTACGCCTTTCAAACAGGCTTTCGTTTCCCCTTTCCACAAGGGCTTTAAAATAGTCCTCCTCTGTTTCATACTCACTAGAAGACAGATCCCGGGCATCCACAAAAATTTCACTCCGCTCCAAACCCGCAGAATCACCCGTTGTAATAATCCTCCTGGCGAGACCTTCGCCTTCGCCGCCAATTTTGGCCACGTTAGCGAAATTCAGGAGACTATCAGCATAGTTTTGTGAAAGGAGGTTTTCAAACTCCCGGGAAAAAACGAAGGGTTGTTCTTTGCCCAAATATAGAGACAGCAAGACAACGCCATCTTTCAGGATCCCTTTAAACCCCACCGCTTCAAGTCGGCAAAGATCGGTTACTGCCATAAGTAGGTTCTGAAAACTGATCTGTTTTTGCACATTTTCCCCGACGCTGATTTCCTGATAGTGAAGGTGGGGTATTTTCCTTTTAGGGTCTGCCGGGTTTATGGCATGATTGTTTACCAATTGCCCGATACATAAGCCAATGTCCCCATCTAACACCTCCCTTTCCCAGAGGATCCTCTTTCCCAAAAGCGCCGGAAGAAAGCGGCCTTGAACTGTAACGATCTCCTTTTCCACAGTCTCCACCAGGATAGTTTCTATGATCCCGCCTTCAGCATCATTAACCTTTGCAATGACATTACCAAGGGACAAAAGGGGCAAGTTTTCGGGGGCACATTTCAGGACAAATTCCCCGGATGAAAAATACCTTCTGGTCCAGCTTAAATAAGAATAGCTTTCAATGTAGCCGATCCTTTCATAGTCCTTGTTATAGACATTCAGCACCCCTTACACCCCCAAATAAAGCGGTCTAAAATAGACATTGACCTCCAAATTGTTAAGATTGGTCTTTGCATCATAGCGCAAGAGGTTGGTACCCACGGCCAACTGTAAAAAGTCTGATTCCTGGTCAAGACTGGCAAAGGCATTTGTACCACCTCCCAGACTGGATACCACTTTTTTGTTAGCAAAATGGGTAGTGACCGTGACGATCTCCCCCGGTTGCATCGCCCGCTTGAGCTTAATAAACTTGCCTGACACTACATCTATGAGCAAGGGATCTTCCACCACCCCTTGGGCTATAAATTCAAAAGTAGCCCCGCAGGGCACATTTCCCGTATTCCGAACGGCTATGATTAAACTCTCCTCCCGGTAGCCCAGCTCAATTCCCGTCTCCATTGGGATCTCCAGCTCAAAACTAAAATTGGGATGCCAGCCTGCCAAGAGTGTTTTTATCTCCTCCACTGTTTCAAAGTAGGGGGAGGTGCAGATCAGACTAATAAAAAAAGCCGGTGCCCTATGAATATCGGCTTTAAAAACCGGAGCCTCCTCCACAAGACAAGGGATGCTCAAATCTTTGAAAATGAGCCGCCCTTTATACTTGGGATTAAAAATGTTCAGGAGTTTTTTTCTTAAATCATAGGCCTCCTCAATGGCATCAGCTACAATTCTCCCTTCTAGGATGATGTTTCGCATATCCAGGCTCCCGGAAACAAAAACAGCCCCATCCTGATTAGGGGCCTTGAAGGTAGAAATAATATGTTTGACGGCACTGGTACCATCGATTGCTGTTAAAAAAAAAGGCCTCCCTTGCCCCAAGGTAATACTGTCTTCTTTGTCATTTAAATATTTAACTTCCAACTAAATCACCCCTAAGGCCAATTTGCGGGATGTGTTTTGAAATTCCCGGGCCAGTTCCCTTTCCGAAAGAGGTTTGGGGGATATGATGGTGATGTTTTGGGTAATCCCCTTGCTATAGCCAAGGATCTTGCTTGTTTCCCGGTCATTGTAGATCCTAGCCCCCCGGGGTAGGGCCACCAGCTCCGGACCCAGCTCCCCCACCATGGTCAGCCCGCCGGGGAAGAAGGAGGTGCCGCTAAAATTAGCCGCCGGTGCGTCCCCGCTAACGGTGGAAACTACCCGGGTGATGGATTCCCTGATGTTTTGAACGATACTAAAGACTTTTTCCTTCACACTGGTGGCATTCCATTCCTTGATCTTTTCAATAGCCCCACCGATGGCGCTTTTTACCTTACCCAGACTGTTCACCACCGACTCTTTCACGCTCTCCCAGGTTTCTGCTGCCTTGGTTTTCGTTTCTTCCCAAATGTTAATAAGATTGGTCTTTAAGGCTCCCCACTTTTCAGCGCTAATCACCCTGATCTCTTCCCAACGGTTTTTTACATCTTCTTTGATGGCCCGGGCCTTGGCGGCGATATCAGATTTCATTACCTGCCATTTGCTCTTAATTTCTCCGGTCTCCCAATCCACCTGACTGACGTGTTCCTTGGCCTGAGCTTTGGCTTCTGCTATCACCCGCTGGTGCATCTCCTCGGCCCGACTTATGGATTCATCCGTTGTATTGCTCCTCGGCGGCTTCTATGGCTTTGTCCTTTTGCTCCACACTGTTTTTAACCACCTCGGCCGCTTGCAAGGCGGACATCCTCCCGGCATGCTCCTTCATGCGCTCCATGATGGCCTTGGCCTCGATTTCATTTTCGCTTAACACCCTGATCCCCGTATCCACCATCTCTTGTTGGATGGTGTTTATTTCCTCTTGCTCAGCCCGGGTCAAGGCCTTTTTCTCAGCGGAGGCCGTGTCCAGTATCTCCTTAATCCGCGCTTCCCCATCGGCTATGCTCTTTTTTCTATCCTCATAGCCCTTTTGCATGTTACCTAAAATTTCATTTTGTTCTTCTCTGGACAAACCGGTGCTGCTATGAACAAAGCTTTCAATTTTAGCTAGGGATTCCTGGTGGTGTTTATCTAGGCCCGCTTGCACCTGCTCGGCCATCTTGGAGAAATTGCCGGATATAGTTTCGGCCATCTCCGCGGTAACTTCACCGGCGCTCCAAGAGAGTTCTTTTAAAGCCAAGCTGGCTTCATCGTTTAATTCTAAGAAACCACCGACCGCTTTTTCGGTCGCCTCTGAAATTTCACCTCCAAAAAGCTGAACCGCCGGGATGCTGTCTTTTTGCAGATGTTTATATAAAGCTACACCCGCTGCCGTCAG
>JAMNZB010000006.1 GCA_023622515.1 Bacillota bacterium
GCAAGAGCTGGGGGTTCTCTGTCCCCCAGACGCCGCGTTGCCCCTTTTTCACTGGCATCCCAAGCGGAAATGGCCTATTTTACAGGGCATGCACTCCATCACTCTCAACAGCCGGGAAGTATATGCGCGGGGCGTGGAAGGTGACTCCATTTATGGCGGCGCCGATTATGCCTGTCGCGACAAGTCGGTCCTGCTGGGCTCGCTCAGCTCCGAGGCTTTGCGCTTTATCGCGCCGGGTCAACCGCAATACATGGTGCGTAAGGTTGTCTGGCAGCGCTCCACCGACAACGGCCGCACTTGGCAGGAGCTTGACAAGTGGGAGGTTGACCGCGCTGACACCACCTCCGACCGCCGCATGTCGTTGGGCTTTTTCTTCCTCCCCGGCCCGAACGTGGTGGTGGGACGCAGCATTATCCCCAGCGGTTTCCCCATCGCCAACTTCACGTTGAAACGCTCTTTCTTCCGTTATTCGCGCGACGCCGGCCTCACCTGGGGCGACTGGCGTCAGGCGGTCGACTCCCGCCCTGGCTTTGACGCCACCAACTGGGCCCCCGGCATAGTCGTGGGCGAACTGGGTGGCGTGTGCGACGGCCAGCCGGTGCTGGAGGACGACAACACGGTGCTGATGGGCTTCACCATCCGCGAGCCACACGCCCCGCCGGAGGACATCTCGGCGCGGGCGCGTGAGATATCCTCCTTTCTTATCTGCGGCCGCGGTGTCTGGAATGAGCGGCGCGGCGAGCTCGACTGGACCTTTGGCGAGGCGATCCGCGTCCCCTTCCCCATCGCCTGCGGCGGCTGTTGCGAGCCGGCCATGGCACGGCTGAGCCGTGACCGCTGGATGATGACCATGCGCTGCCAGGGCGATCCGACGCTCAAGATACCGTCGCGCCGCATGGCGGCTATCTCGCACGATGGCGGCCGCACCTGGAGCGCGCCCACGGAACTGCTGTATGACGACAACACGCCGGTCTGGATGCCCGCCTCGTTCCACCGCTTCTTTGTCTCCAGCAAAACCGGCCGCACCTACCTGATCGGCAACTTCCTCCCCGGCCCGGTTTACGGCCAGACACCGCGCTATCCGCTGGCCATGGCCGAGCTCGACACTGAACGCAACGTGATTCTGCGCGACACGCTCTTTGTCATCCAGGATTTGCCGCCCGATGCGCCGATCGACCGCCGCTATACGAATTTCGGCCTGTATGAGGATTGCGCGAGCGGCGAGCTGGTCTTGCTGCTGCCCGAGCATCCGCTACACAAGAACTACGCCGAGATGACCGACCCCTCCGACTACACCGGCGATTGCCTCATCTACCGCATCGGCTTTGGCAACGGCTAGCCCGGTAACCGCTTCACCTGCCTCGCCCCCGGTGGCGTATCCGCCCCCACTCTTAAACGGCTTCCTTAAACGTCCCACTTAAACCCCTTCATTCGGACGGCTGCGGAGAGCCGTCCTCCCCGTGGCATGGGCGTCTCGCCCATGGGCGGCGCATCCGCCGCCACTCACTTACTCCCCCTCCTTACTCGATCTCTTCCGCACACGGGCAAGCCCTTTGACGTGCGGTGCGATGCGCCGCACGTCAAAGGGCTTGCGCCTGGGAACAGCGAGCGCCTGCTCGGACCTCAGCATTCCCATCGGCCACAGCATCCGCGAGCCACCGCGTCACCCAGTCACCGCGGCCTTCTCTATCACTGCCGCTGAAATGACAAAAGCGAATAACTCTCTTTTCTTCGTGTCTTCGCGCCTTCATGTGAGATTCCTGCATTCGGCAAAATTAAAATTCAATTTGACTTTTGCCGTGGTAATTAGAGCTTTATATGCCGCCTAAAGTCATAACAAAACCTACCGCCTTCAACCCCCCCCCATCTGTATTCAGTTATCATGATAAGTGAATAAAACATAATTTACGGTAAGGACGCAATCTCATAAACTTGTCGCTGTTATGACAACTGAACAGGTCAGATATAGTCCTACATTGTAGCGCACCTGTCGGGCATTGATGAACAAACGCCGTTTGCGCTGTTTAACTGTTGTTCTCGCAAAAAATTGCGCAACTAACCGCTTACAGCCAGTCGGCCATCTCCCGCCATGTCACTGTCTTGCACTTTGCCGGGGTGGTCGAGATGTCTGACAATGGGCTTCTGCGCTTATTGCCAGCGCCCAAACGGCCTAAATTAGCGCAAGCGCTGCTTGCGTGCATCGCTTGACTCAAGTCTTCTCTTCATCGTCGTAGTCGCCCAACTCGTCGCCAAAATCGAAATCGTCTTCATCGTCCTCATTGCCACAATAAAACGCCTTGTTATCGTCATGGCCCCATGCCACAATGCTGCCTATTCATACTTGAAGCGCGAGCGACATTTAACAAAGGGAAATTGTGATGCCTGAGAGGACCATGGTGAATATCGGGGTTATCGGTGTGGGAGCCTTTATGGCGCGCCAGCACCTGCCCAACATGCTTGCCAATCCGCATATCCGTATCCGCGCCTTGTGCGACACCAACGCCGACCTCTTGCGGCAGCGGGTCGACGAGTTTAACCCCGACATCGCCACCACCGACGCGGCTGATATTTTCAGCGATGCGCAGATTGATGCCGTGATGGTCGGCACGCGCAGTGAGATGCACGCGCCACTTCTGCTGCAGGCGGCTGCCAGCGAGAAGGCGATCTTTGTCGAGAAACCGCTGACACGCACCTTTGCCGAGACAAGCGCCGTGCTGGAGGCCGTGCGGCGTAGCGGTATTACGGTCGGCGTCGGCTTCAACCGCCGCTTTGCCCCAGCCATGCTGGCGGCCAAAAACCTCTACGGCCAACACTGCCGTGCACCGGCCAATGTCGTTTACCGTATCGTTGACGACCACCGCATCAGGCCGTCATACATCTTTGACATGGCCGACGGCGGCGGCCACCTCTTGCAGGAGGCCTGCCACATCTTTGACTTGCTGGCCTGGTTTCTTGGCGAGGAGCCGGTCGAAATCTACGCCACCGGTCCGCTGGAGACCGACAACATTGTGACCGTCAAATACGAGGGCGGCTCGCTGGCCACCATCCTCTGCGGCGGCAAGGGGGGATTTTTCTACCCCAAGGAGCTGATGGAGGTGTTTGCCAGCCATACCACCCTGGCCATCGACCAGTTTTACGAGTTGCGCGTCGATGGCCCAGCCGGCGCCCGGCGCACCGTTTTCCCGCTTGACCCCAAAAGTGAAGCAACCGTGGCCGAGCCCTCCATGAGTGGCTTCTACGATGCCATGGCCAAACTGCGGCCGACACATGATGTCACCGATATTGTGGAAGGCAACCGCCTGCACACCATCAAGGTCGATAAGGGCCACGCCGCCTCGATCGCCGAATTTGCCGCCTGCCTCACCGAGAAACGCCCCTACCCGGCGGACGCCTATGCCGGCGCGCGCGCCACGCTCTGCGCCCTCTACGCCTATGAGTCGATAAAAGCCAACCGCCCCATCCGCTTCTCCATGACTTGACGCCCGTGCCCCAGTCAATTGATGGGTGCGCCTGACCAGCAAAAGCTTTGGCGCGAGCTTTACCGCGAGCTTTGTCGGAGCCATCGGGCGCTTATCCGGCACCGGCCAAGTAAAAGCTTCTGAAACTTTTGCAAGAATCAGCCATCAAGCTAGCCGCCAAGCTAGATATCTGCGGATACCTTTCCATCGGCATGAGCTTCGCGGCCTTAGCGCCTTCGCGTGCTCCCCCCCCCCTCCGCATCCGCCATGATTTTACGCCCTGATTTTCGACTGGCCTTTCATTACTTATCACTTTATACTAATTATATTACTTCTAGGTGAACTAGATTATAACCCAAGGATTCGACATGAAGCTGCGCCTCCTCGCCATGCTGCTTGTTGCAACACTGGCAACCGTCACCTCCCTTGCCCTGGCACAGGAGAACAATTTCCGTTTTGTAATTATCTCTGATGCCCATGTCGGCAAGAAGGACGAGGCCAACAAGCGGCGCTACCTCGAGATCGTTGCAGAAATCACTAATTCAATCCCCAAACCGCGCGCCGTTTTTTCGACCGGCGACCTTGTTGACAATTGCCGCGAGGAGAATTACGACAACTATATCGCCTGGATACAGAACCCCATCGAGGCCGCCGGCATCAAGCACTATGCCATCCCCGGCAACCATGAGGTGGCCAGTTCGACCAATTTCAACGCTCTGGGAGTCTGGATTAAAAAGATGGGGCCGCTGTATCAGGCTGTCACCATTGAAAACACCCGTTTTATCCTCACCTGCGGCATGCCCGAGAATTTTGCCGGCGGCTATGGTACCCGACCGGCGACGAGCAAACTGCCACCAAAGGCGGCTGGCATTGGCCAGGGTGGGTTTATCGAATCCAATCAGCTCGCCTGGATACAGCGTGAACTGGAATCGCCCGCCGCCCGTCAGGCCGACCTGCTGATAATCATGAACCACTTCCCGCTGTGGCCGGTCGATTTTGGCGGTTACCAAATCCAAGACGACGACATCTGGGGCAACCATACCCAAGCAGGGACCCTGTTGCGCCAATGGGTGGATGATTACAACGTGGATATCTTCATGTGCGGCCACCGCCACTTCCAGGCGCCGCCGGTAACACAAGAATACCCCAGTGGCCATAAAGCGCTGCACGTTCTGAGCGAATCGGCCATCATGGGCGCCTCCTTTAAGTTTCCTGACCCCAAGCGTGAGGGCAAGACGCGCTATTACGGCGGTTTCGGCTATGAGATTTACGATGTCAACGGCAACAAGGTGAGCCATGTGCGCAAGACCATCAAGTCCGCCGGGTTCTCGGTTGTCGGCCCTACCAACCAATTTGACTTCACCGCTTCACCTAAAAAGAAGCGGTAAGTAAAATGAGCCGCGCACAGGCTTTTACCGCAGAAAGGTAGCTCAGAAAAACATCCACAACTTAAGCTCGTTTCACAGGAGGAATATGATGAAAAGCAGACTTGTCAATAGTATGATTCTCAGCGCATTGATTGCGCTACTGACCGTGATTACGGCCAGCGCCGCCAATTTCAAATGGGATGGCGATGGCGGCGCCGGCAACGAGCAGTTCGCCTATCAGGAGGACGGTAAATATATCAATTGGGCAGGAGACCCCGCCTCACTCCCCGGCAAAAGCGACAACTTGACCCTCAATCAGTCTGGCGGGCTGGCCATCATGGACGGCGACTATACCACCGACGGTGCCCACAGTACAATCTCCGCTGAAGGCGGCTTCACGCTACGCATCCCCACCAACGCCTCGTGGTCGGTTGGCCAAAGTGCGCATACTTACTTATACCTTGGCCAACGCACCGCCGAAGTCGGCGCCATCGAGATCACCGGTGGCGCACTCACTGCCGAGAACATATACGTTGGTTATGAACTATCGACCGGTCTACTCTCAGTTGTCAGCGGCCAGGCCGCCTTCTCTAACAACCTCTATGTCGGAGCCAACAACACAAAAATGGGACCCGAGGGGCCGGTGGGCATCGTGACCATTCACAAAGATGGCATACTGCATTGCCTCAGTAACGGAACAAAAACCGTCAGTATTTATTTGGGGAATAATGCGGGTATCTACACCAACGATAATATCGGTATTCTGGAACTGCTCGGTGGCACTGTTAAAGCAGATGCCACTCGCATTCAAATTTACATGGGCCAATCTGGCGGCCCCCAAGGGATTGTCCGCGGCTACGGCAACCTCGAAAACTATCCGACCCAGACAGACGGCAACCGCCCTTTCTTGCGTCTTCGCCGGGCAACATTTATCGCCGACGGTCATGGCGCGAACGCCGACCTTGACCTCAGCGACTGCGACTATAAAGTCGAATTATCCTACTCCAACCCCACCAACGGGACATACGGGTTTTATGCCACGCATAAAGGGCGACTACTCCTGCCACGCGCCCGCAGCACCTCTGATTTTAAAAATCGTCCCCATTTTTTATCAGGCGTCAATATCTATGATGGTAACAAATATGACCCGGAAATGGTCAATAGCGTTGTCTGCTCCAATGTCAGTTATACCGGCATCGCTCCGTATATGGGGATGGCCATCCTGGCCACTGACCGCGATGGCCTGACCCTCCCGCTGCCGCAACAGAATATCGTCGGTGTCTGGGAATTCTCCTCCGACAATAAACTTAACAGCATCGCACGCATGACTCTGCGCTATGACCACACGGCGGTCAAGGCCCAGCACCTGCAGGAGGAGTCGTTGCGGCTCTTTCACTTTGACGGAACCTCATGGAACCGCCTCAACGCCACAGTCAACACGGATAAAAAGCAGATTTACATCACCAACTACGCCCTTGATGCCGGCACTCAGCTCTTTGCCGTGGGGACGCTGCGGGGCAGCAAATCAACGGTGCTTATCATTAAATGAGCGCCAGCGACCATTGCCCAATCACGACGGCCATGTGGAATCCCGCGGTTATCACGGCCAAGCGCCACCCTGCCGCCAGCCGGATTAAGGGAGCGGGCCAGCGTACGCCATGATCGACTTCTCCCCTATCGGTTTTTCTTTGCCCGCCGGGCTCCCCAATAAGGAGTATGCGCTCAGCGACGGCACGGTCACGGTGATGCTTGATCAAAGCGGTGGCTTTAATCTGATTGAATACCATGGCCCCAGGCGTACCGACGCCATCCGCCGCAGCGCCTTTTATTCGCGCGAGTTCTGGCGCGGCCCCGTGTTTTTTGAAGAGCCGGCCATCACTTTTGAACTTGCCGCCGTCGGCAAACCATCGCCGCTCGTTTTTGACAACCTCACCCTCGCGCCCTTTGGCGTGGCCGGCTCATTTGTGACGGACAAGGTTGAAGTGGCGCATGCGGTCTGGATATGCGGCAATGCCATCTATGTCGAATGGCGCGCCAACCACCAGCTCGATATATCACTCTGCGTCAATGAAGGTTTTCTGCAACATGGCAATGTGCAGGCGACCTGGGAAGAGCCGCTGTTCGAACCGTCGCTCAATGCCCTGCGCTACCAGATGGCGCGCAACTTCACAGCCGAGACTATCGAGAAGTTGAACACGCGCCACCGACACGAAGCCTGTTCGCTGATCGGGGCCTCACATGCGGCCACGCACGCTGTCGCCGATGGCCGACGCCGCCTCACCATGCGCGTCCCGGCCGATGAGGCCGGACGCTTCATCATTGTCTTTGCCGAGGATGCGATCGAGGTGGCATGGCGGCTGTCGTCCGCCCGGCACGAGCGCGATGCCGCGCTGCAGCGCCAGCTCACGCGCTACCGCCGCCTGGCCGAGAGGGCGCCGGCCTTGACGTTGGCCGCGGACAGGCCCGACAACCCGTGTAGCGAAATAATCCGCACCAGTCCGCTCTTTGCCGAATCGACACGCCGTGAAAAGAACCCGCTGGAGGTCGGCTTGCGCGCCTCCACACGCGGCTATGGCCTGTGGAACGGCTGGGACGGCCAGTGGGGCGCCCAGGTGCTCAACGCCGCCGGGGCCGACGACACGGCACGACGGCACCTCAACTTTGTCGATGCCACACGTGGCCCCAACGATGCCATTGTGATGGTCATGGATCACGACTTCGGGCCAATCCACGACCGTAACTTCTGCACCCCCTCGCCGGAGCGGCGCCTGGGCGACGGTTACCATATCAACCACGAGATGTGGGGCGTGGCCAATCTCCACCAATATTACTTCCGCACCCGCGACCGCGCCACGCTGGAGCGGCTCTACCCCAATTTCCGTCGCTCCCTGCTGGAAATTCGCGCCAACACCACGCCGCAAGGGTTATGCGGCTCATGTTTCGGCGGCACCGATTACAATGCCCAGCTTGGCCGGCCGCTGTTTGCCGAAAAGGTGGAGAACTGCACCCTGACCAACCGCCTGAGCGGTTCGGAAGATATGGGGGTGCTCTACAACGGCTGCACCCTGATGGCCGAGCTGGCGGCGCACCTCGCCGACCAGGAGACCATCGACGCCGCCCTCTACATCATCAGCGCGCTGCAGCGTCACTATGTCGCCATCTTTTACGACCCCACCTGCGGCTGGCTCTACGACTGTGTCTGGTGGAAAGAGAATCCGGTCAACCACCACCACTACCCGCGCACCACCAACATGCTGGCGCTCAACGGCTATGGCGAGCAGTTGCTGCTCGACCACCTGGCCACATTCGCCACCTTTATCCGCACCAAAATGCGCCATCCGCACGTCGGCCTGCAAAGCGCCCCGCGCGAGCACCCGCCCGACTCGCCATTCGCGCGCCTCGACGACAACTGGCATCAGAACGCCACCCATGAGACGCTCAAGCTGGCGCGCCTGGCCGGCGACAGCGAATTGCTGCAAATCCAGTTGGAGACCATCACCCGTTACTTTGACGCCAACAAGACGATTCTGGAGAATATCCACCACGCCCACCCGGCCGGACGCCTCAAGCCAGAGAATGTTTTCCGCACCAACTCCTGGTGGCAGAACATGACCGTCAAGGCGTGGTGGAACGGTATCGTCGAAGCGGTCGCCGGCCTGCGCTATGAGCGCGGGCAACTCGAGCACCTCCCCGGCGACAGCGGCCACGACACCACCATCAGCAATTTCCACTGGGGCGGCCACGTCTGGCGGATTGACGTCACGGGGCGCGGCCGCTGGATCGGGCAACTGACCGTCAACGACCGTCAATTAAGCGCCACCCACCAGCTCACGGCCGACGCAACTTCAAGCGCGCAGCATGTGGTCATCCGCAAAACCGACCAACCGCCCGCTTGCCCCCAGCTCCTCTCGGCCGGAGCCACGGCCGCCGCCACCACCGCAGACAGCCCCGGCTTACTGGAGCTAAACCTCCACTCCAACGGCTTTGTGCCGCTGCAACTCTACTGCCCCAAACGTCCTGCCATCACCCTGCATGGCACCCCCATCGACTTCCACTGGTTTGCCGGCACGTCGCAAGCGGTACTGCACATTGCCAGGCGCGGCGACCTGCGGATAACCATCGACTGCCGCTGACCGGGCTTTCGCTATTCACGGTTTTTTTTCGTAACTCGTCCGCACCGTTTTGTCACCCACCGGAGGCGATGGCCGGGGACAGAGACGATAGCCGGGGACAGAGATGGTGAGAGAACTACTTCTCTGTCCCCGATTACCTGCATTTTCTTTTACCGCAGGCTGGCAAAAGGCCGGGCCGTTGGGCTATGCTTTTCCTGGGCGCACCTTTAACGTCTCCCACGGGGATAAGAACCCTTGTTTAAGACTGAGGGCGCCCACGGGGATAAGAACCCTTGTTTAAGACTGAGGGCGCCCCTTTGCAAGTGTTCCGGCATGACCTTTCATAGCTTGATTAGGCGGGGGACCGCGGTCGCCCGAACCAATTATCTAGCCACCAGTGTAAGGCTGCCGGTCTTCAGTTAAACCTCAACGGCTTCGGCCAGAAAGGAATGTACCACATGTTATACGTTGGAGTCGATATCGGAAAAGAGAAACACGCCGCGGCGGCGATAGACGAGGCTGGCAAGTGCGTCATGCCCCCGTGCGCGATCACCCATGACGCCAGCGGGTTCGCCGCCTTCCTCGGCCAGCTCGGCAAGCTTGGCGAGAAATCGGAGGTCATCGTCGGCATGGAGGCCACCGGCCACTACTGGCGGGTCCCGCGCCACACCCTGGCGGCCCACGGCTACAGGGTTGACGTGGTCAACCCGCTGATCACCTCGCGCGAGGCGTCGGCTGACGTGCGCGGGCGCAAGACCGACAAGCTTGACGCCCTGGCCATCGCCAATGTCTTGCTCAAGGGGAAGTACAGCCCCACGCCCGCCGAGCATCCGGTGGCCGACTCGCTCAAAGCCCTCACACGCCACCGCAAAGGCCTTGTGGAGCGCAGGAGCGACGCCAAGAACCGCCTGACCGCGTCCCTTGACGTGGTCTTCCCCGAGGCGGCCAAGACGCTGAACGACCTTTTCAGCGATGGCTCCATGGCCGTGATCAAGGCCCTCCCGTCGGCCCGCCTTGTGGCGGAGGCCGACATCCGCAAGCTCACCACCCTGTTCGCCAAGGCCTCGAGGGGCCAGCAGGGGCGCGAGCAGGCGGAGGCTTACCGCGGGGCGGCCAGACGCAGCCTCGCGTTAAAAATCAGCAACGAGGGCGAGGAATTCATCATCGCCCAGATCATTGACGAGATCAGCGCCATACAGGCCCAGGTGGACGAGGTGGAGCGCCGTATCAGGGCCGAGCCGCAGCCCGTGATCGCACAAGTGTTGTCATCGATTAAGGGCGCGGGCAAGATACAGCCTATGGTTATAGCCGCGGAATATGGCGACATCTCCCGATTCAAAGGCCGTAAAATGATCAAAAAGATGCTGGCGTACGCGGGGTGTGAGCCGAGGGTGCGGGAGAGTGGCCAATGGAAAGGGAGATTAAAAATGTCCAAGCGCGGCAGCCGCCCGTTGCGGCACGCGCTCTACACTATGGCGGGCACAGTGATCTTGCACTCACCATACTTCAAACAAGTCTACCAACGGCAGGTGGACAAGGGGAAGCATCACTCCGTCGCCATGAGTCACGTGATCAGAAAAATCATCGCCGTGATGTGCGGCATGTATAAAACCAACACCAGTTTTTGCCCTCCAAAAACAGAGGAACTGTCATGAAAAACCTGTTAATAACTCGCAAAAAAAAGACTTGTGCCCCTTATAGCTTGTCTTAAACGATCTTTGGCCGCGGGAAAATCTATCCGCAGATTGCGATTGGCGCAAAAAAGTGTGGAGTAAGGCAAGCTCGCCATCACCGCCTAGCACCCTTATAGTCTCTCCGCCTTCTTCCGGAGGGCGGTGCGCCTTAGCCGTCGCAGAAGCTAGAGGTTCCCGTTTCCCACGCGCGCCGGGCGCACCAGCCGGCGATGGCCAGGGCGCTGACCACATTCAGTGAGTTCTTGTAGCCGTAAGTGGGGATGCGCGTCACGGCCGCACAGGATGAGATGGCGGCGGGCTCCAGCCCGAAGCGCTCGTTGCCGAGGATGATGGCGCAGGGGAATTGCCATTGGCATTCATGGATCGGCGTGGCGTTGGCGACCGTCTCCAGCGCCAGGGTCCAGATATTTGCCTTGTGCAGGGTGGCCAGGGCGTCATCAAGGCGGTCGAAGCGTTGCCAGGGGAGGTGGGCCGCGCTCCCCATGTCGGCGGCCGTGACATGCTTATCGTCAGGGGTGGCACTGTAGCCGCACAGCCAGAGGGCGCTGGCGCCCAGGCAATCGGCGGTGCGGAAGAGGCCGCCAATGTTGAAGGCGGAGCGGATGTTGTCGGCCACAATGGTCAGGGGCATGGGGTTGGCGGCGGCAGCTACTGTGCCGTCGGTGGAGAGGATGGTGGCGTCGGTGACACGTTCGCGACCGGCGACGCGCTCCAGCGGTGTCAGCAATGACCAGAGCTGGCGGGGCGACATCTGCGGCTCGGCCAGGCGGGCCAGGCTTTGCAGTCGCGGTTGGTGCGCCTGCGCCTCCAGCCATTGCCGACAGGCGGTGATCGCCCGGAGCCGCCGCGTGGGATTGTCCCAGTCGGTTTCGATTTCACGGGCAAGCGTCAGCGCCGTTTGCCAGAGGCGTGCGTCAGCGGGGCTGGAGTCGCGCTCCATGGCGGTCAGGCGACGGTGGCGCCAGGGGCGGCGCCGCTGTCGGGTGATATGACAAACAGGTCGCCGTTGACGTTGGCGGCGGCCAGGGCCATCCCTTCGGAGACGCCGAAGCGCATCTTGCGCGGCGCAAGGTTGGCCACCACCACGATTGAGCGGCCTATGAGGTCTTCGGGTTTGTACGCTTTGCGGATGCCGGCGAAAATCTGCCGCGGGCGGCCGTCGCCGATATCGAGGGTCAGTTGCAGTAACTTGTCGGCACCCTCGACGACCGCGGCGGCCGTGACGCGCGCCACGCGCAGGTCGACCTTGGCAAAGGTGTCGATGTCGATCGTCTCTTTGATGGTCGGCGCGGTGGTGGCGGGCGCTGTCGGCGCTGCGGGCGTCGGCTTGGCGACAGGTGCCTTGCTCTGCTCGATCATCTTCTCGACCTGTCCACGCTCAACACGCTTGGCCAGATAGTTGTAAGGCGCGACCGGACGATTCTCAAAGTCATGTGCCGCATCATCCCATTGGTATGGCGCTTCGGCGAAGAGCGCTTCGACCTTAGCGGCATAGCCTGGCAACACGGGCTTGAGGTAGACGGCCAGCAGGCGGAAAATATTGAGCGTGGAGGTGAGGACGGCGCGCGTCGCCTCCGGGTCGCTCTTGACCAGCGCCCAGGGGGCCTTGGCGTCAAAGTACTGGTTGGCGCTATCGGCGATGGCGCGCACCTCGACCATGACACGCGAGAAATCACGCTGCTCATAGGCGGCGGCGATCTCAGGCTGCCGGGCGCGCGCCTGGGCCAGCAACGCCCGCCCCGCGTCGTCCATCGTTCCGGTCTGGCCGGCGAAATTCTTATGCAGCATCTGCGCGCCGCGCGAGGCCAGATTGGTGATCTTACCGACAAGGTCGGAGTTGACCCGGCCAATGAAGTCATCGAGATTAAGGTCGACATCATCAGTCGTGCCGTTGAGTTTGCAGGCATAATAGAAACGGAGGTATTGCGCCTCAATATGATCGAGATAGGTGCGCGCGCTGACAAACGTCCCCTTTGACTTGCTCATCTTCTCGCCATTAACGGTGAGAAAGCCATGGACAAAGACTTGGTTCGGGCCCTTGAAATCGCTGCAATGGAGCATTGCTGGCCAGAAGAGGCAGTGGAAACGGACAATATCCTTGCCGATAAAGTGGTAAAGCTCGGCCTGGGGGTTGTTCCACCAGTCGTCAAACCTGGCGTCATGTTTTTTACACCAGTTCTCCAGCGAGGCCATATAACCGATAGGGGCGTCGACCCAGACATAAAAATACTTCTTGTCGTGACCCGGTATCTCGAAACCGAAATAGGGGGCGTCGCGCGATATGTCCCAACTGCGCAACGGTTCGCCGAACCACTCCAGCAATTTGTTGGACACGTCCTTGGCGGTGTGTCCCGGAATCCACTGGCGCAGGTATTCGCGGAAGTGCTCCAGGTCGAAAAAGAGGTGTTCGCTGTTGCGCGTTTGCGGTGTCCGTCCGCAGATGGCGCAGCGCGGCTCCTTCAACTCCTCGGCCGGATACGTGGCGCTGCAGACATCACACGAGTCGCCATACTGATCGGGCGCACCACAAGAGGGACAGCCGCCACGGACAAAGCGATCGGGCAGGAACATGGCATCGTGTTCACAATAGAGCTGGGGGATCATCTTTGATGATACATGGCTGCCATC
>JAMNZB010000062.1 GCA_023622515.1 Bacillota bacterium
ATTGCCATTCCCGGTAATTACCTTATTCACGTCGATACCGGTAACGTCATTGCCGCCCAGTTGGCAGAGGCCGGTATCAAGGCCGAGATTGAGACCGTGGACTGGGGGACCTGGCTGGAAAAAATCTATGCGGGCCGGGACTATGAGGCCACCATTATTGCCCTAACCTATGACTACTATACCCCTTCAGACGTCTTAGACCGCTATATGTCCGATGCGGCAGAAAACTTTATCAACTTCCAAAATGAGGAATATGATGCCCTGGTTATCCGTGCCACGCAAGAACAAGACAGGGATAAACGTATAGCGGACTATGGCCGCCTGCAAGAAATTCTTTTTGAAGAAAACGCCTCTGCCTTTATACAGGAGCCTATGAATATTACTGTGGTCCGCAAGGCCCTTGCCGGCTATACACAGTATCCGGCCTATGTCCAAGACCTCTCTTGTGTTTACTATGTAGATCAGGCAGAACTAGACCTTTCACTGCAGGAGCCGTAAAATAGACGGACAGTTGCTTGGAAAGCCGGCCGGTGAGTTGCCGGAGCTAATTTGGCCGTCAGGCGGCCAAGAGGCTTTCCCCGGAAAGGCGGACAGGGAGGATTGTTGGAGTAGAGATGCCAAGGGGCTTTCAGCATAAGAGAAGAGTAGACCTGGAAGAGTTACCTCCGGGTTTTTCGGATACCCGAAAAGACTTTTTCCGCTTCTTGCTGCGCAAGGGGCGGGATTTAATTTTCACTCTTTTTCTCATGTCTATTATTGTTTTTCTGCTCTTTTATATTATCCCCGTCGATACGCTTCCAAAAGCCGGTAGGCGAATTGATCTTGCCCCGGTTGGCCCTCAGCTTTAATTTGGCTGTCTTGGCCTTTCTTTTAGTGACCCTTATCGCCGTGCCCCTGGCCATCCTCTCCGCCCTAAGTAAACATCGGGCCATAGACGCTTTTTTCTCCTATCTTTCGGACTTTTTCCTGGCTATACCGGGCTTCTTTTTGGGTATTGTCCTCATCATCATCTTTGCCTTTGTTTTTAAGCAATTTCAAGTTGGCCATTATGTGCCTGCCGATCAAGGCTTTTGGCCCCATCTTAAATCCCTCTTCTTGCCTGCTTTGGCCTTGGCCCTGCCCAAAGTGGCCCAGGCCCAGCAGTTTTATCGGACGGCCCTCTTAAAAACAAAAGAGGACGATTTCATTCGGACAGTAAAGGCAAAGGGGGCGAGCCCTTTCCGTATTGTNGTCTTGCCGGGTGCCGGCAGGATTCTTTTAACGGCGATTGAAGCCCGTGACTTTCCCCTTGCCCAAGGGCTCATTCTGGTGATTGCCACAGCAGTTATTATCATTAATGCCCTGGTTGACCTGATCAACGCCTTAATTGATCCGCGGATTGTCAGCCCTGAGGCGGCTGTCATGGGAGGGGAGGATGGCCATGCTTAAGATCAAGAAAAAAATTTCCCCGGAGCTTTGTATTGCCCTTGCCTTCTTTCTTCTTTTAGGCTTGCTGATTGTCTATAGCTTTCTTTTTAGCCCCTTTGGAATTAATGAGATTAGCTCTGCCGGCAAGTTGGCCGCCCCCTCCTTAACCCACCCTTTCGGAACGGACCACCTGGCCCGAGACCTCCTGACAAGAGTGGGGCAAGGGGCTTTTCGCTCGCTTGTTTTGGCCTTGGCCATTGTCAGCATCGGGGCTCTGGGAGGGCTCCTTTTGGGTGCCTTTGCCGGATACTTCGGAGCTGTTACCGACTGGCTCTTATCCCGCCTCATCGACACCCTCCTGGCCTTTCCGGGCATCCTCATGGCCCTCCTGGTGATGACGGTCTTCGGACGCGGCACCTTGCCGCTGACGATTTCGCTGGGGATTGCCTTTATCCCGAGTTTTGCCCGTATTGTCCGCAGCAGCTTCCAAAGCTACCGGGGCAGAAACTTTATAAAACGCTTGGAAATTATGGATACCCCGGTTTGGCGTATTATCTTCCTGCATATAACCCCCTTGCTGAAAGACCAATATTTAGATGCCTATGTTATCGGCCTGGCCAACGCCATTCTTGCGGAAGCCGGTATGAGTTTCCTGGGCTTTGGTGTCCAGGCCCCCAAGCCCTCGTTGGGTAGTATCTTATCCGATGCCCAGAGCTATGTTTTCCGGGTTCCCCGCTATGCTGTCATTCCCGGCTTACTGCTCGTCCTCATGGTCTTTTCCATCCATATGGTCCGTCGGAATTTGGAGAAAGGAGGGTCCCGGTCGTGAGCCGTAAACCGCTTCTTGAAGTTCGCAACTTATCCCTTTCCTTTGCTCCGGCCCATGACCAGGTCCTGCATGGTATCAGTTTCAGCCTGGAAGAGGGGGAAATTCTAGGTATTTGCGGGGAGTCCGGCAGCGGCAAGAGTGTTTCTGCCCTCAGCCTCATGAACCTCCTTCCGGAAACGGCCTGCAAGGAGGGGGAAATCTACCTTCGGGGTGAAGCCTTGCACAAGCTTTCGGAAAAGCAATGGCAGGGAATCCGGGGGGACGAAATCGGGATGGTTTTCCAAAATGCCCAGACGGCCTTAAATCCTACAAAACGTATCGGTAAGCAGGTTGAGGAATGCCTTATTATTCAAGCTCCGAAGATGAACAAGGAAGACCGGCAAAAGAAAGTTTTAGAGCTGCTCGAATCACTGGACCTGCCCCAGGTGGAGACCCTGGTTCGGGCCTACCCCCATGAGCTGTCCGGAGGGATGAAGCAGCGGGTCGGCTTGGCCATGGCCATTATCAATGAGCCGGAAATTTAGTGGAAAAATACTGTGACCGGGTTCTTATCTTTTATGCCGGAAAAATTGTTGAAGAGGGGCCGGCAGAGCTGGTTTTTACAGAGCCGGGCCATTGGTATACCAAATGCCTGCTTGAAGCCATGCCCAAGCAGAAAAAAAGAGGGCGGGAACTCTTTGAAATTCCCGGCCGTGTCCCCTCTGCTGCAGAGCGGACCGCCATCCTTTCCGGAGAAAATCCCCCTTGCCTCTTTGCCAATCGCTGCCCCTTTGCCAGGGAGCTTTGCCATGAGAAGAGTCCTGCCCGGATAGATCTGGGGCAAAAGCACTTTGCGGCCTGCCAGCTGGCCAGACCTCCAAAAGAGATAAGAAAAATAGATGGGCCGGGGGAAGGAAGGAAAGAAATAAGGGGGGGTATTCAGGATGAATAAAAGAAATTACCCGGACGCCCTAACCCCCTACCTCCTTGTTGAAGGGCTTAGCCACAGCTTTGACCGCAAAAGGCCGGGCAAAAAACAACGTCTGGTCTTAGAGGATGTCAATTTTCGTATTTACCCCAAACAATTTACCGGCCTGGTGGGCGAGTCCGGAAGCGGAAAATCCACCTTAGCCAGGATTGTTTCCGGTCAAATGCGGCCCATGCAAGGCAATATTTACTTAAACGGTACAGAAATATCACGCCTAAGCCGAAGGGCCCGCAGGGCTGCTAACTTAGGAATCCAAATGATATTCCAGGACCCCTACTCCTCCCTCCATCCTGAGCAGACCATTGCCAGGCAGATTGAAGAGTCGCTCATTGTCCACAAAATAGGGAGCAAAGACGAACGCAAGCATAGGATCCTGCAAATGCTGGAAGAAGTCGGTCTTGACCCGGATGTCCGGGACCGCTACCCCCGTGATTTGTCCGGCGGGCAGCAGCAACGGGTGGCTATTGCCTGCGCCCTTATTACCAAGCCCAAGCTCTTGATTGCCGATGAAGTGGTTTCAGCCCTGGACTTATCGGTCCAGGCCCAAATCCTCAATTTGCTGCAAGACCTGCGGCAAAAACAGGACTTTGCCTGCCTCTTCATCTCTCATGACCTGGATGTTATCCATTACTTATGTGACCGGGTCCTGGTCCTTTATCAGGGAAAAGTCGTTGAGGAAAATAAGCTGGAGCGGGTATTCCACCGGCCCCAAGCCCCCTATACAAAACGTTTGCTTGAAGCAGCCGGTTTTGAAGAGGATGGCAGCCTCAACCCTTAACGGAATAATTCAGAATGTGAGCCCAACCTATACAGGATGAGTACAAGGACATCCTCCATATACTCATAGATTAAAAGCCAGTCAGGTTCTATGTGGCACTCCCTAGTCCCTTTATAGTTTCCTGTCAATTCATGGTCCCTATATCTTGCTTCAAGATGTTTCCCTTTTGCGAGCAAATCGATGACGAAATATAACTTACTCAAATCTTTGTTCTGCTTCTTAGCCAGCTTGAGATCTTTCTTAAACTGGCTTGTAAATTTTATATTTCATTCTTCCAAGGCCTTTTTCAGGTCATCAACACTCGAATATCCTTCGACGCTATCATCGTAGGCAAGTTTTCTGCTGATGTAAACAGCTTGACAGGAGACATTTTTCATTTTAATATATGAACAAGTGTTCAGATGTTCAATTATTCAGGTTAAGCATTTGAGCTCCGGTATAAAGGAAGGAGTGGATAAGATCCCATGAAGGACGGACAAGACAAAGACAAGAGTAAGCAAGAGGCCCTTGCTGAAGAGAAAAGCAAGAGTAAGCAAGAGGCCCTTGCTGAAGAGAAAAGAGAGAAGAGACAATGCCATGCTAGTGAAACGGAACTGGCTGAGATTGCCAACAAGCTCCCACCGGCAGAACTTTTAGCCGATTTAGCCGATTTATATAAAATCTTCGGCGACAGCACGAGGCTGTCCATCCTATCGGCACTGCGGCAGGGTGAACTTTGTGTCATGCATCTGGCGGAGGTCCTGGAGATGAATCCGTCGGCTATTTCCCACCATTGGAACATATCATGGAAGAACGCTTCTAGAGGGAAAAATAAATAAAAAGAACAGAATATTCCGGAGAAGCAAAGATAGAAATCCCGGAGAATGGAGGGGAAAGTATGAAAACAGTACGTTTACGTTTTACAGGTCAGGCCTGCGCCGCTTGCTGCAGCAAGATTGAAGATGAAATCCGCAAGTTACAAGGGGTAAAAGAGGTCAGTATCAGTGTTATGTCCGGTTTAGTAAAAATTACCCTGGAGCCGGAACATGAAGAGGCCATCCTCAAAGAGAGTAAAGAAATCTTCGACCGTATCGAGCATGGTGCGAAGCTCAAGATATAGTTCCCTTGGTTTAGTTTTACTTAGATTAGTTTCGATTCGCTCCGCCGGAACTAGAGGAAAGGCTATATGGAAAGCGTGAAAAAAAAGAAGAGTCTAAAAATTTTACAATTTTTGAAGAAACTTATCCAAGATAATAGGCGAAAAATTAAAGTCGCCCTTAGCCTATTTCTTGTGGGCATCTTCCTGAGTCCTTTATTAACCTATGCTTTGCAGCTGGGCAAAAAGAGTGTTTTAGGCCTTTTGGCGAAAGCCCTCTTTCTTTTCGCCTATAGCATAGCCGGTTTTTCTGTCCTCGAGACAGCCTGGATAAAAGTGAAGCAGAAGGACTGGATGAATGAATATTTTCTGATGAGCCTGGCCTCTCTCGGCGCGCTGGCTATTGGCGAATGGGCAGAGGCTGCCGCCATCATGATTTTTTACGAAATTGGCGAGTATGCCCAGGGGCTGGCTATCGGCCGGTCGAGAAAATCTATTTCCGACTTGTTGGACCTTGCTGTGGATACTTGTCTTGTTGAGCGAAAGGGTGAGCTGGAGGAAGTCGATCCCGCTGAAGTGGAGCCGGGGGAGATTATTCTCATTCCGGCCGGCAGCCGGATTCCCTTAGATGGCGAAGTCATTGAGGGTCGAGGAGAGGTCGATA
>JAMNZB010000068.1 GCA_023622515.1 Bacillota bacterium
TCTATGCTGGCGGATGTCCTGAATTCACGAAGAACAGAAATCGATACGATTAACGGGGCCATTGTTCGTCTGGGAAAAGAACAGGGTGTTCCTACGCCTAAGAATGAGTTGGTCACTGTTTTAGTCAGAGCCTTGCAAAATTATTGTTTAGAAAAGTAATCATAGGCGTTTTCTCCATCGGGGAAGGGAATTATAGGGGTATAGTTCCCTTCTCCACACAAGAGAATAGATGAGATTAATTTAGGAAATACAAGAAAATTCATTAATACACCATTGAGGTGACTAAGGAGGATATTATGGGAGTTATGACATCAGTAGCCTGGATAGGAGTTATGTTCCTTGCGGCAGTAGTTATTCGTGCAAAAGTAAAAGTTATTGGTGACATGCTTGTACCGGCCTGTATGATTGCCGGTGTCATCGGCTTCGCTTTTATGAACACGGTAGGTTTAGAGGGAGCTGAATTTGGTTCGTTTACGACAATTTCCGGTCAATTATACACATTTCTATTTATCAATTTGGGTTTAACACTTGGTGAAAAGAAAAGCAAAGAGAAACGTGAAAAAATAAGCAGCTTACAAGACCTGCGTTCTCGGATGGGCGACAGTATGTTTTCCGGTATTTTCGGTATGGGTTCATTCTGGGCTTTGGCCTATGCATTCCAACCCTTAATTGGCTTTGGGCTATTGACAATCTTTGGAAAAATTTGGGATATGAATCCGACGTATGGGTTACTTATTCCTTTCGGTTTTGCCCAAGGTCCCGGACAAGCGGTTACCTACGGGGCTATTATTGAAGAGGCCGGTTGGGAAAATGCCATCCAGGTAGCCATGCTTTTTGCTGCTGTAGGTTTTCTTATTGCCTTTATCTTTGGTGTTCCTTTCGCGAAAAAAGGTATCCGGAAGGGCATTGCCAGTTCGAATGTGGAGATGGGTGAGGAGTTAACTCTTGGTTTTGTTGAGCCTGAAGGGCAGAGAAGTTACGGCAAAGAAACAACCTATGGCGGAAACCTTGACGTTCTGACCTTTCATGTAGCCTTAATTGGTCTGGCCTGGATCCTTGGTCTGCAAATAGGAAAATTGTGGGGGCTTATCCCCGGCTATTTCGGTCAACTCTTCTCCAAGCTCCTCTTCTTCAACGGTATGCTTGCAGGTTATGGTATCCGCTACGTTTTGGGCAAATTAGGGGTAACCAAATACTTGGACCGTGGTACTCAAATCCGTATTACCAACGCTTCTACAGACATCATGGTGGCGGCCACCTTCATGGCCATCAACCTGCAAATTGTTGGTAAATGGGTGGCTCCCATCCTTATCATCTGTATTGTTACCGCAATTGCTACCTGGGTCGCCATCCGTTACTTCGGCGCCCGCTTCGGTGGCTCCAACGACTTTGAGCGCACCCTGGGTGAGTGGGGTACAGCCACCGGCACCAATGCTACGGGCCTTTCCTTAGTCCGTATTGTTGACCCCAATAATGAGACAACAACAGCAGCCGAGCTTGGTCCGGCCAATGCCGTTAACGTTCCCGCTTCCTACATTGTTGCTCCGGCCATTTGTTCCTTTGCGGCCGGCAGTATGTCGACCGGAACTTTGCTCGTATCCCTTTTTGGCATAATTGCCGCCTACCTGGTTTTCATGCGCCTGATTGGTGTTTGGGGTAAAAAGACCTACGATATCAACAAGGGAGAGAAATATCGGGATGGCCAAGTCTATATGCGAAACGGCAAGCCGGTAGACCAGTAATTCGTAAATAAGCTGATAGATATTGCTTGCCCCTTCCGGCAAGCAATATCTTCTTAAGAAAGGAAATGAAATGAACTTTGATTATTCATACTTAGATTATGCCTTTATTAACGGATCCGTCGTAACAGTTAACAGTAATGATGATATAGCGGAAGCAGTCGGTGTTAAGCACAATAAAATAGTCTTTGTCGGATCAACAGAAGATATCCATAAAATAATTGATGAACAAACCAAAGTTATTGACCTTAAAGCTAGAACCCTCATGCCGGGTATCAATGATACCCACTACCATCCGATTTTAAACGGTATGGTTGATGATAGTTTAGATGCCGCCATCGTGAGCACCAGCCTTAAGCATTGTAAGGATATTGAGAGCCTACTTGCTCGTGTTAAGAGTGTGGTGGAAAGAAAAGAACCCGGCCAATGGATTTCTACCATGGGCTACGAAGCGGATAGCCTTGTAGAAAAAAGGCACCCCACTCTGGAAGAACTGGATGCCATTGCCCCCAATAACCCGGTCCAATGCATTACAAAAAACGGCCATATTGCCATGTTCAACTCCAAGGGTTTAGAGCACATCGGTGTTTTTGGCCCGGAGGACGCCAAAAAGCATCCGGTGGATGAGGTTGATGTCGTCGATGGTAAGTTGACCGGCCTGGTACGCGGCCATACAGCCTTCTATTTATGGGGCAAGGTGGACTATCCGGAAGAACAACAAAGAGCCGCTGCCCTGAGGTCGCAAGTGGAATGTTTTGAAAACGGCATTACCTCGGTCGGTGATATGGGTGAGTGTGACAAGCCTTCTTACCATGTCATGCAGAAAATGTGCCGGGATAAAGAATTTAGAGTGCGGACCAACATGGCCCTGCACAGCATCTTCGGTAAACCTTATTCTCTTGAGGATAATGAGCACTGGCTGGCCCTGGGCTTTGTTACCGGACTGGGTGATGAGTATTTCCGTGTCGGTCCCTGTAAATTTATGATTGATGGCGGTTCCGGCGGTCCCTCCTGTGCCACCCGCGAGCCTTATTCCCACAACCCCAATCTGCCCAGAGAAAAGGGCTGGGAAAGAGAGGAAACCTGGGATTATATCAAACGGATTAACGATGCCGAGTGCCAATGTTCGGCTCATGCCATCGGCGATGAAGCTATTGAATATATGGTAGAAGGCTATGAGCGTTGCTTTGAGGAAGATCCGGAAAAGGTAAAGGCCTTGCGCCATAGAATTGAACACTGCACGATTGTTGACCAGGATTTAATTGACCGCATGGCTAAGATGAATATCTGCCCCTCGGTTAATGCCGGTCTACCTATCGTTAACGGGGCCAATCTGGCCAAGTTCTTCGGTCCTGAGCGGGCCAAGTACTTTGGTGCCCTAAAGAGCATGATGGAGGCCGGCATTAAATGTTCGCTCCACTCCGATGCCCCTTCAGGCCCCATTGCCCTGGAAATGATTGATGGTGCGGTCAACAGATATGACCATATCCATAATTATCAGTTTGACCAAACCCAGGCCGTATCCGTGCTTGATGCCATTCGCTGCTGTACCTACAATGCCGCCTACAGTTCTTACGAAGAAAACATTAAGGGAAGTATTGAGGTAGGGAAGCTTGCCGATATGATTATCCTTTCCGATGATATTCTCAAGATTGATAAGAGGGATATCCACAAGCTAAAGGTTGACCTGACTATGATTGACGGGAAGGTCGAATATGTGCGAAGCGAATAGGAAAGGCGCTAAATAAAAGCATAAACTTAGTAGGACTAAGGTCCGGTACTAAATAGGCCTAAGTGAATAGGCTTGAGGAGATAAAAAAAGCGGATTAGTGAAGAACTAGTCCGCTTTTATTTTGATTTAATTGTCCGTTTGCTACTCGCTCCGGTTTTTACCTTCCCCTCTTCCTGTTAACGTCAGATTTGCCTTTCAGTTTGCCGCCGTCTTGCCTTCCGGTTTTTCACGATACAGGGCGCTTCCCAGTAAAAAGGCCAGCAGGGCGGCGGGCAGCCAAACCAGAGAGAGGGAGGCTAGAGGCAGGGCCTCATAGCCTTGGACCAAGCCCAAGGGGTTGAGGCCAAAAGCTTTGGCGTACTTGTAAAGGACATCAAGAGCCCCAAAGAAGAAGGCGGCATGCATAGCGAAGCGGCAAGAGGCCAGCCAACGTTTGCTGAAGGGATTTTTGGCCAGGGCATAGTAGACGACAAGGATGATGGCTGCAGGATAGACCCCGTCCAGGATAGGCCCTAAAAGGGATAAGATGCTGGTCAGGCCCAGCGAGCTGATTACAATGCTTAAGAGTAAGATGGCTTTTGCACACTGTTTGTAGTTAATGCGGTTATTGCTGATTTCCACAAAGAACTCTGCGCATCCGGAGGTCATCCCGATACCGGCCGTCATAGCGGCAAATAAGAGGGCGATGCTAAAGACGATGCCTCCGATGCTGCCGAAATGTGTTTTTACAACAGCGGTGTAGAGGGCCGTGTAATTTAAGTGGGCAAAGGTATCGCCTGTGTAGGAACCGATGACCATGTGGAAAAGGTGGGTAATGGTTAGGAGGGAAATGCCGACAAGGCCGATACGGAGCATATTCTTGGTCATCTTGCTTTCCTCGACCCCCTTATCTTTCAGATTATTAACGATGACCGCCCCGTAGACCAGAGCACAGAGAATCTCCGCCGTGGCATAGCCATTGGTAAAGCCGTAGGCAAAGGCAGCCCCTTCATAGCTTTTGCCTTGGGGCTCGCCGAGGGGATTGGAGAGGCTGGTGATGATAATGATCGTTACGATAGTTAAGAGGAAGGGGAAAAGATAGCGAGAAATTTTATCCATGGCCTTTCCGGGGTCCATGAGGAAAAAATAGAATACCGCATAAAAGAGGACGTTGAAAAGGATCAGTAGAAGGCGGTTGCCACTAGGGAGACCAAAGGCTTGGGCCAAACTGTCCCAGGCAGCGGCACTCATCCGGGGGATGACGTACAAGGGCCCCAAGACGGCAATGGTAAGGCTGGTATAAATTTGTCCTACTCCTTTTCCTAAAATCCTGTTAGCCAGTTCGTTATAGGAGCCCTTACCACGGGCCAGGGCAATATAACCCAGCAAAACAAGAAAAACAGAGGTGATGAAGGCCCCTAGAAAGGCTTCCAATACAGATGTGCCGCTTTCTTTCCCCCAATTCATCGGCCAGACCATGCTGGATGCGCCAAAATGCATGGAAAAAAGCGCTCCCCCTGAAAGCAGAAGCTGAATTAAATTTAAATTGCCGGAACGATTTAGATTCTTATTTCCCATATGGTTCTCCCTCTCATAAAAATAGCCACTTTAGAAGCGACTGCTATATATTATACATTATATTTCCCCCTTGTCTTCATCATTTAGAAGTGAGCCGACCTTGCTTTTAGTCTTGCTAGTTCAAGAGCTTGAGAGACTTTTAAAGCATTCTAGCTTCTGAAATTGACCTTCGGCATATTATTCAATGTTTTGTGTAAAAAGCTAATTAAATAGTTTGGTTAAACAGTCGGGATTCAAGCCGCTAATTATGCTAAAATAAGGTAGATTTTACAAAGGCCTATACCCGATAGGGATCATGAGATAGTGAGGATGTCGAATGAGTGAGCAATATGTTATCGAAATGCGAGGGATAAGTAAATTTTTTCCCGGCATAATTGCCAACGATAAGGTTGATTTAAAAGTTCGTAAAGGTGAAATTCATGCACTTTTGGGCGAGAATGGAGCCGGTAAAAGCACCCTGATGTCCGTGCTCTTCGGAATTTACAAGCATGATGAGGGGGAAATCTATGTTCGGGGCAAAAAAGAGGATATAAACAGCCCCAACCGTGCCCATGACCTTGGCATAGGTATGGTTCACCAGCATTTTAAATTAATCGAAAATTTTACCGTAACAGAAAATATTATGCTTGGTGCAGAGTCAACCAAGGGGCCTTTCCTAGATGAGGGCGCAGCACGCAAGCGAGTTCTTGAAGTCAGTGAGCGCTACGGCCTAAATATTGATCCTGATGCAAAAATTGAAGATGTCAGTGTCGGTATGCAGCAGAGGGTAGAAATTCTCAAAGTCCTGTATCGTGACGCTGACATTATTATTTTGGACGAGCCGACAGCAGTCCTGACTCCGCAGGAAATTCTGGAGCTGATGCAAATCATGCGTAATTTTGCCGCAGAGGGAAAATCGGTCATCCTTATTACTCATAAGTTGAAAGAAATTATGGAAGTCGCTGACCGGGTTACCATCTTACGGCGGGGCAAGTATATCTCAACAGTAGATGTTGCCGATGTTACTGAGAGCGACCTGGCCTCCATGATGGTCGGCCGCCCTGTTTCTTTTCAGGTAGAAAAGGCGGAAGCAAAGCCCGGTGACACCGTTCTTACCGTAAAAAAATTACATGTTAAAGATGCTCGGGGACTTCCCGCTGTTAACGACGTTGACCTTGAGGTGAAAGCCGGCGAAATACTAGGCCTGGCCGGGGTAGACGGAAACGGTCAGCATGAACTTATCCAGGCCATAACCGGCCTAAGCGAGGTTGAATCCGGCGAAATTGTCTTCCTGGGTGAAAATATTACCGGAGTAAATGTGCGGGAGAGGAATGAGGCAGGTCTTGCCTATATTCCGGCAGACCGGCAAAAATATGGCCTTGTCTTGCCCTACTCTATTGCAGAAAACAGTATTTTGAAAAATTACTATCAGACCCCCTACTCAAAATTAGGCCTCCTGCAATTTGAGGACGTTATCAGGGACAGTGAAATCTTATCGAAAGAGTTTGATGTGCGTTCCGGCGAGGGGATTGTCAGCCTGGCCGGTCAGCTTTCCGGAGGAAACCAGCAAAAGGTTATTATTGCCAGGGAGTTCTCCTCAAAGCCCAAACTCTTAGTTGCTGCTCAGCCTACGCGCGGCCTTGATGTTGGGGCAATTGAATATATCCATAAGCGCTTAGTTGATTTGCGAGACCGGGGTGTCGCCGTATTACTGCTAAGTTATGAATTAGATGAAATCATGGGTCTTTCCGACCGCATCGTTGTCATGTATGAGGGTAAGATTACCGGGAGCGTTAAAGCCTGTGAAACCAATGAGCAAGAACTTGGTCTCATGATGACCGGTACAAGACAATAGGAGGAGCATAGATATGACGGATTTAGAACTTCGTAAAGAGCAAAAACGGAGAGGGCTTCACAAAAGTGATAATAAAAACTTATTTGTTACAGCCATTATAGCCATCGCTCTTTCCTTGCTGGTTGCCATCTTTGTTATGCTGGCTACGGATATTGACCCGAAAAACTTTTTTTCTGCCTTAACCAGAACCTATACCGGCTTAGATTTTTCAGCCAAGGGGACAGATAATTTCTTTAGACCAAGATATGTCGGTGAGTTTTTACAATTGTCTTTACCCCTGATTTTGAGCGGTTTGGCCTTAGGTTTTGCCTATCGCTGCGGCCTCTTTAACATCGGGGCTGAGGGACAGGTTATTGCCGGTATTTTGGGAGCCAACCTGGCTGCCTTGCTCTTACCCATAGAAAACCGCTCCCTGACGGTCATTAGTGTGCTTGCCGCCGCCTTGTTCGGTGCTCTTTGGGCTTTCATTCCGGGCCTCTTAAAGGCCTATTTAGGGGTTTCTGAGGTGGTTACGACAATTATGTTCAACTACATGTCTATCCACCTCTGTAATGCTATTTTAAAAGCCTTACCCGGTTCCAATCCTCAGCGCACGGCCGACCTTCCGGGAAATGCTATGCTTACCAGCCCCTGGCTCAGGGAAATTACCGGGAACTCCCGCTTGCATTGGGGGCTCCTCCTGGTTGTTATTGCTGTTCCGCTTTACAACATCATTCTGAACAGGACAACCCTGGGCTATGAAATTAAGGCCTGTGGCTATAACCGGGATGCGGCGGAATATGCCGGAATTAAAGTAAAGAACAGAATTGTCCTGTCCATGGTTATCTCCGGTGCTTTTGCCGGCCTGGCAGGGGCTTGTCTGGCCCTTGGAACTTTTAAATATGGCCGGGTTTTACAAGCTTTTGAGAACTATGGCTTTGACGGTATTGCCGTCGGACTTCTTGGTGGTACAAAGGGGATTGGCGTCTTGCTGGGTGGCCTCCTCTTGGGCGGCCTTCGCAGTGCCCAGCCTTTAATGCAGGCCAAGCGTGTCCCGCTCGAAATTGCCCAGATTGTTTCTGCCTTAATTATCCTTTTTGTAGCCATGCAGAAGGGGATTGAGATAGTAATGAACTTTTTGAAAAAGAGAGGTAAAGATAAAACAAGTAGTGGTGGAGGGCAGCCGGTTGCAGCTATAGCCGACCGGGAAGAAACCGCAGAGAAAGGTGGTCAATAGTATGGATCTTTTTATTTCAATGTTTGTCCTTGCGCTGATTTATTCAACGCCCATTATTATTGCCGGAATTGGGGCCCTCTACTCCGAACGGTCCGGGGTAACTAATATTGCTATTGAAGGAATCATGTCTATCGGGGCCTTTGTGGCGGCTACGGTCATCATTTTTACTCAAAATAGTATGGGTAGTGCTGCCCCCTGGTTTTCCGTCTTAATGGCGGGAATAGGCGGCCTTATTTTCTCCATGCTCCATGCCTTTGTCTCTATTGATCTTCAAGCTGACCAGACCATCTCCGGTACAGCCTTGAATATGCTGGCTCCTGCTTTGGGTATCTATTTCTGCCAAATTATTTTTAACCAACAACGGACAGAGGCTTTCCGCAGGGGCTTTGTTAAGATAAATGTCCCGGTGCTCAATGAGATTCCCGTGCTTGGTGATATGTTTTTCACACAAATCTATCCCACCTTCTATGTGGCTGTTTTCGTTGTCGCCTTCACCTATATTTTACTTTGGAAGACCCCCTTCGGCCTGCGGCTGAGAGCTTGCGGTGAACACCCCTCAGCTGTGGACAGTATCGGGATTAGTGTGCGCAAGATTCGTTATACGGGCGTCTTAGTTTCCGGCTTTTTAGCCGGGGTTGCCGGAGGCATTATGGTGCTTACCCAGTC
>JAMNZB010000017.1 GCA_023622515.1 Bacillota bacterium
CAGCGTTTTTGCCTGAGTTAATAGAAACGCTTCCCCTAATTGCTGCCCTATTAGACATATTTACATAGGCATCCGCATACTGTTCACTGCCGTCCATTAAAGAGACACCTGCTCCGCCATTGCTACCCAGAGTACCTTTGGCTGAGGCATCGTTAACATAAGAGACTACGCTTACCTTTCCGCCGGCATCAATCTTACCTTTATCTTTACCTCCGATATAGGCCTCTTGATTAACGTTTAAGTTAGCTTGAGCAAAGTTGCGACCCACGCTGACCGAACTAACTTCCACTAATTTACCTTCTACAACCGCTTTAGATTGGCTCCCGCTGCCCTTCGCCTGAACACTGATGTCGCCCTTGGCATAAACCTTGCCGCTGCCGCCCATATAGGCCTTACCCACTGTCTTTGAATAGGCCTTTGCTTCGTTCCGCTCGCCGCTGAACATACCGAGGGCAATTCCGCCACGGGGCTGAGTGGACTCTGCCTTAGAAATAGACTTGTAAATCAAGTCGATATGGATGTCCTTTACATAGACTTCTGCACCTGTACTGTCAAGATAGGCCTCAAATGTGCCTGCCGCTTCGGCATTCATCTGCAAAACGCCAACTTTGGCGAAGTTGCCGGCATAGCTGCTGTTTGAGTAATGGGCCTTCGCATAACTTTCCGCCTTGGACAGGATGGTCAAAGAGCCGCTATGCGTATCTGAACTGCCAAAACGGCTAGCTTTGACATAAGCCCTATTCTCTGCCTTAACCGAAGCGTCGGCTGTATTTATGTTGACGCTTATTGCAGATAGACCAACACTGGAAGCGCCCAGGACGGCTTCCGCCCCCTGCCCGCCATTGTCATTGAGCCAGGCAACAACACATACTTCATATGTTGAGTTAATTTCGCTAGCTTCTATATAGGCATTCTGCTTTGCGGAAACTATTGCGTCTACATCACTGATCAGGAGATCAGCACCGGAGATTTCTGCCCTAGGCGCTACAATAGTTGCATAGGCGGTTGCGGTAGAATCCGCATACAGCTCTAAGCCATTTTCCATCTGATTGCCGTTTACGGAAGAGGAAATACTACCGGTGGTGCTAATGCTGCTGTTTTTGATATAGGCATTATTTATCATGCCGGTCTCAGCATTCGCTGTATTGACATCGGCTGACACAAAAGTGATTCCAACAATGGGTTGTTCCCCTATCGCCTCAGACCTTGCAGTGACATTGCTGCGTACAGAGAGTCTATTACTTCCACCTGTTTTCGCTTCCAGTGTGGAGTTACTGACATAGGCAGCGAAATCGCCGTTGGCATCGGCTTCAACAATCATCAGGCCAACACCGATTAGTCCAAGATTGGCGGAGCCTGTCCCGGTATAAGCCTTAGCATAACTCTTGGCTTCGTTTAAAAGGGTAACTGCCCCGCTTGATTCAATACGAGCCCCGTTGATAGAAGCTTTGCTGCTGCCTTCCATAATTGCGGTGACGGCACTAACGTCCAAGGAATAAGATGAAGCACTAATCTCACCACTCTTACAGAGACTTCCGAGAACGGCGGTAGCCCCCTCTCCGGAGTTTGTATTAAGTTTGCTTTCAATAGAAACACTGTCTGTTTCAACAACCGCTTTATTGAGCTGAGCCTTTTGTGCACTGCCGACTCTTGCTTCTAACTTACTGGCTGTGATTTGTGCGAAAATGATATGGCTCTGTGTGCCAACAGAAGCTTCGGCATTTGCAGTACCCTTCGTAAATATCTCAATCCTTGTGGCATTGATTATTAGCGCCGGGTCCCCTTCTCCATCTCCATCGTCGGAATCAAGCGATACATTTATGCCTGCGCCGGCTTTGCTTCCGGTAGAAGCTTTACCCACATTGACCTGGCCGTCAACTAACGCAATTCTAGCAGACTGGGCGGTCCTGGCCTTGGCATTGGCTGAGTATGTATTATTAATTTTAATCGTCTTGGCCTTCACAGTACCGGAAGTTCCATTTACGGTTGCCAGGAAGCTACCATTAGCTTGGGCCGTCATCATATTGGCACCGATGCTGGCAAGTCCAATATTGGCAGTGGGAAGCACGATGTCTGCAAGAGCATTACTGCTGGCATTAGAGATGACACTGAATTCACCGGTATTACCGACATCAATAGAAGCACCGTCAGTATAGGCTTTACTGGAAGCATCAGCTATCGCGGTAGCCTTATTGGTGCTGCCACCGATAAGGCTGGCACTGGCAGCCAAGTCACCGGTGGTATTGCCGAGCTTGGCTACAGCCCCATTTGAACCACTCTTGTTCAGTTCACTCAGGACAGAAACTTTCGCAGCCTCTACATTGACGCCTTCAATAAATGCCTCCTGGTCTGCTTCCAGAGTGGATTCAAGCACACTGACTGCAATCTTGATACTGGAAAGACTGACTGTATTGGCAGTAATACCGGTCGTAGCTATTGCGGTAGCGGTGGTCTTAACATTGACATCAGCGGTGGCTGTAACACTACCATTGCCGCGAATGCCTGCCCCGGCGACAGTGCCAACTTTGGCCTGGGCCAGGTTAACTTCTCCACTGTACAAATCGACACCAACGCCTCCTGCAGATTGCGTGGTTTTGGCTTCGGCATAGGAGTCATACTCGTTCTCAATGTCGATGTTGTCGGCCTTTATATAAGCGGGAGCAGGAAGATTGATTGTCGCCTGGAAATTGCCGTTCGCATAGGCGTATAGTTTGTTCGTGCCAATGCTGACAAGACCAATATTCCCATTTGGAATGGCCACGCCTGCAATAGCGTAACTTGTGGCATCAGACCGGACTTTAAGATGGCCGGCATCAGCAAGATTGTCGGTATCGCTAAGATCAATAGAGGCACCGTCAGTATAGGCAAGACTGGAAGCATTGGCTGTTGCTGTAGCTATATTAACGTTACTACCGATGAGGTTCACATCCAAGCTGCCTTCAGTGACGTTGCCGAGCCGGGCTACGGCCCCGTCGCTACGTCCCTTGTTCAGTTCGCTCAGGACAGAAACATTCTTTGCCGTCACCTTGGCATTTTCAATAAAGGCCTTCTGCTCTGCTTCCAGCGTAGAGTCAAGCACATTGACCGCGATCTTGATGCCGGTAAGGCTGACCTCACTGGTCGCAATACCGGTCGTAGCTGTGGCAACACCTTTAGTCTCAATATTGACATTACCGGAGGCTGTAACACTACCATTGCCGCGAATACCTGCCCCGGCAACGGTACCGACTTTGGCCAGGGCCAGGTTAACTTCTCCACTGTATAGTTCAGCTTTGATACCACCCTTAGATTGGGTGGTTTTGGCATCAGCAAGAGAGACATACTTGTTCTCAATGTCGATGTTATCAGCCTTTATATAAGCGGGATCAGGAAGGTTGACTGTTGCCTGGAAGTTGCCGTTTGCATAGGCGTACAGTACATTGACGCCAATGCTGACAAGGCCAATATTCACTTTAGGAATGGCCACGCCTGCAATAGCGTAGCTGCTGGCATCAGACCGGACTTTAAGATGGCCGGCATCAGCAAGATTGTCGGCATCGATAAGATCAATAGAGGCACCGTCAATACAGGCTTGGCTGGAAGCATCGGCTGTAGCAATAGCCACATTGACGCTGGCATTAACGAGACTCGCATTTAGGATGCTGTCTTCAGTGATGCTGCCGAGCTTGGCTACGGCACCATACTTGGGAACACCATTATCACGCTCCTCATTCAGCTCACTCAGAACAGAAACATTCTTTGCCGTCACCTTGGCATCTTCAATAAAGGCCTTCTGGTCTGCCGCAAGCGTAGATTTAAGTACATTGGCTGCAATCCTGATGCCGGCAAGGCTGACCTTACTGGTAACAATACCGGTTGTAGCTGTTGCGATACCTGTGGTCTCAATATTAACATTACCGGAGGCTGTAATAGAACCGCTACCGCGAATACCTGCTTCAGCAACAGTAGCTACTTTTGCCAGAGCCACATTAACCTCTCCCTTAACCAGGCTTGTACTGAGGCCACCCACAGCTTGTGCGGTGTGGGCATCAGCCTTTGCGATATAGCTATTAGTTACATCCACTGAGGAAACTTCAATATCAGAATTGCTGTCTATCACTGCACGGAATGTTCCGTTTGCCTTGGCTGTAATTACCGTGACACCCACAGAGATGTAGCTCATATCAACATCGGGAGTCTGGATAGAAGGTATAGCAATACTGTTGGCAATGGACCTTAGCTTAAGCGACTTACTTGGAGCAGATATTTGGGTATAAGCCAGAACCTCTGTTCCCACTTCATAGGGCATTATCAGCGCCTCATTGAGGGAATCATTTATGGCCACAGCGGTGTTGACAGTGCCACTAACGATATTCATAGAAACATTGGCATTGCTCTCATCAGCTTCATCGGAAGAAGCAAGTTTGGCATAAGCGCCTTCATTCGGGCCGTCATTCAACTTGGCCACCACGCTTACCTCAGCTCCTTCAATTTGACATCCGGCAAGAATGGCCTGGTTTTGTGCATCTAAAAGTGCTACGAGAACATTGGCTGCAATGTCTACCACACCGGCAGACAGCTTAGGAGTCTTTGTCGAGGCTGTGGATACGGCGGTACCATCTGCTAAAATGCTGAGGCTATTGGCCTTTATCTGGCCGCTGCCTCTTACTGCTGCCAGAGCTTTACTATCGGCATTGCTGACCGCCACATTGGCGCCTATGCTGGCAATATTAATCCCAACACCGGCAATATTAGGCGTAAGGTCTGCTATGGCGTTCGCACGGTAGATAGCTTTAACTTCTACCTTGTCCGCGCTGACAAGACCTTCTTCCGGAAGTTCAAGAACTGCCTCGAAGACGCTCTGGCTGTAAGCCGTATTAACCATCATGCCGGCAGAAGCTGCGGAAACAGAGAGATTGGAGCTTTTGGACAGGACATCCGCATTACCATAGCTTCCCAGCTTAACATTACCGGCGTTAACCGTCAGGTTTTTAGGGGCTAGCTTGGCAAAACTCTTATTCTGGCCGTAAGCAACTGCAACATTGGCTGTGACGGTAACTATGCCACCACTTCCGGTGACCAGCTCGGCTCTTGAGACACCATCATTTATATCTTTATTCAGATTGGAAACGACCTCGATACCGCTTGCGGTCACGCTTGCCTCTTTCAGTTCGGCCAGTTGCTCGCTGCGCAGAAGCGCCACGGCGAAAGAACCCGCTACTGCTAGACCGGGAGCAAGCGAGATACCGATAATCTTAGCATCGGCTCTTGCTTCTCCGTTTGCAAGCACATTGACAGCACCACTTGCCTTCAAGCTTCCAAGGCCCTTAACAATAGCCTTGTTCTTAGCATGGTTATCCGCTACGGCTGCGTTGAGGTTAACGACCATGCCACCCACCGCACCGGACACGGCAGTGACATCAGCGATAGCTTTATTTTCGTTCTCTTCATGACCAGCGAAGACATTGATAGCACCATTGCGGGATTCTACTGTTACGCCTTCGCTATCAATCCCATCACTATCAATAAAGGCCAGATTGTCGGACTGTAGGCCTACATAGCTGACGGTAACACCGACTGAAATAGTGCTTGCGATAATGTCGAGCAGGAAAGCCTTGGAAAAACTCTTCATGTTTGCATCAACATCAATATTACCGCCTGTCTCAACATTGATACGGCTAATGCCGGTTTTCGCCTCGGTAAAGTTGAACACCAGCAGGACATTACCGTTAACGGCAACTCCGCCGGCCGTAAAAGAGGCCACAAAGGCATTTGCATCGGTATATATATCACTCACGACCTGCACTGTGTCCGCTTTGATGATGCCGACAGAGCCCGTATTGCTTGTTGAACCGGGAGCGGCACCAACATAGGTAAGGATATCAGCATCTAGTACGACAACAGCCACGCTGACGCCCACGGAAACACCACCGACACCTGCGCCAACCAGAATGGCATCGGCGGTGGTCTCTACATCACTGGCCACCTCGACCTTGCCGCTGGCAGTAATGCTTACACCCTGACCAATCATACTTTCAACTTCAGCACGATTGACCACTACACTAATTAAACCGTTGACAGCAACGCCTCCCGCAGAGGCTGCACCGTTCATGCTCAGGGCACCGGCCTTGGCATCAGCAAGAACATGGACATTCCCGACATTGCTCAGTTGTGCCTGGCCTTTGATACCGGCAAAGCTGTCACCGCTGATAGTGACGATGGAAATGGAGGCCGCAACGCCGGCAACTCCGCCGCCGGCTGTCAGAGTACCGCTTATGACATAGGGGTATTCACTTTGAGCTTTAACATGTACATTATCCGCCTTGATGACATCGCCGGCCAGATACGCCTCGGTAAGTGAAATGAGGCTGGTAGAGCCGACGGCTACGCCGACACCGGCAACACCGGCTGCAGCGGAGAAGGAAATGGTACGAATGGTCAGGTCGCTAAGAGAGACATCATCATTGTTAATATAACCCTTAAGCATGTCGTTCTGACCACTTGTAGCAGCTACCGGGCTTGAGCCGGAGCGGGCAAGAATATTTACATCGCCTTCTGCGCTTAGGACTGAGCCTTCATCCACATAGGCTCTGACATTGCCGAAAATCACGGCAACCGCTATGCCAACACCAACGCCTGCGCCGGAAGCGGCCATACCTGCTGAAGCAGTAAGATGCTCGGCAATCACATTGTCAAATGCTTTGACGTTGATATCGCCTGCGGATGTGACATTAGTGTATTGACCGATGTAAGCGGTGGTGGAATCTTTGAGATTTTCCTCTTCAGGGTTTATGTCGCTATCCTCGTTGGATCTTTTGCCAATAGCCGCCGCATTATCGCGGTCGGAGTTTTCACCGACCTCAAGACCTGCGCCGGGCTCATAGTCGTCGTAAGAGGTTTCGTAAGCAGCATCGTGAGCCTGGCCATTGGCATCGTGGGACGCGGTGGTTTCGTTGCCATTGGCGTCAAGATACAAGGGATTGCCCTCTGCATCGGTACGCCGGACCTTATTACTGTCTGCCTTAGAGTTGAAATCATCGCTGCGGTAATCACTTGCTCCGTCATAGACCATTTCCATAGAGGGCTCATTAGCATTGCCACTGGCGTCTTGGGGGGCAGTGGTCTCATTGCCTTGACTATCCAGATACAAGAGTCTTCCTTGGGAATCCTTCCGCTGAACCTGGTGGCCCACCTGAGTTTCGCTGAGCTTGTTGCCATCGGAAGCAAGATCTGCATTTAGAGAAGCGCTGTTGTAATAGTCGCCTGCAATGGAGGGGGCGCTCTGCTTCATGCCACGCTGTCCCCCCTCTCCACTCTCACCATTTCCATTGAAGAGGCCATCGGAGTCAAAGTGTTCATCAAGAGCTTCAGAAGAGTCGCCATCCAGTTTGCCGCCAATCACGGTAACCATTATTGTGGCACCTATACCTGCGGTACCGCTCAAGCCCATACTACCCGTATAGGTGCGGACCTCACGCGCGGAGTGAGCGGAAACATGGACAGAGCCATCATCCGTCGTTTTCACATCATAGTTGTTGCCTATACCCGCTGTAACAGTATTCTTTGCTACAGTGACCATGGCCGTGACACCGACAGCCGCAGTGCTGCCAAAGGAGAAAGAGAAGGCTATTGCCACCAGCTTGTAGTCATCCCTCGCCTCAATATTTATCGAGGAGGCCTCAAGACTAGCCCTGACCACTTCATTGCTGCCTTCCACAACAGTTTCAATGGCGTCTTCCACAATAGCTTGGGTAATAACTTTTGTAATGATAATATCTACAGCACCGGAAACACCTACATTGGCGCCACCGGAAAGACCGACACAGTCAGCAGTAACAAATTCATTGGACAGAGCCTTGACTTCCAGTTTTCCGGAAGCCTTTAGCTTGCAGCCGGAAAGGAGTTTGGCGGTGGTTTCTCCCTTGAAGTAAGTAATTACGGCAGCACCGCCGACACCCACATTGTCGCTGGCCGCAAGACTGGCTGCAAAATTAATCAGCAGGGAATCGCTAGTAGACAGCACAGAAACATCGCCGCTCTCAGTAATTTCCCCGCCCAGGATAGAGTTGACCTTGTTCTGGAATACCAGAACATTACCACCAATGCTCACTGCTGCAGTACCCGGAGTAATGCCTGCAGTAACTCCCACAAGCACCAAATCGTCAACGGACTTGGCCTCCACAGTAACATCTTTTGCTGTAACCACGCCGATAAGAGAGGCGGTCACGCTTTTATCAAAGATTATGCTGACAACTGTAGCACCCACAGCTGCAGTACCTAGGGATATAGACACTGCACCACCAAAATTAATAGCAAAGGTATTCGCTATGGCTTCCACGGCCACATCGCCGGAAGTGGTCACTGTACTGGCCGCGTCAGGGTCTTCGTCTTCCTCTCCGTCTCCGTCTTCTTCATCGTCGGAAACGTGGCTACCAATCTTAGCCTTCACTTTACTTTTACTGACTAGGGTGTCAACAACACCTGAAACCGCCGCAGGGCCACCGGCACCAACCGCGGATACGCCCAGCATCACGCTGACTTCATCTGCACGGGCATGGACAATCACGCCTCGACGTTTTTCGTCACGTTTTCTGGACTTGATACCGCTGCCGCCCAGTGTCTTGGCATTTAGGACGGCATTTCGACCAACCAGGGCCTGAACATTATTGTTTAACACGGTCGTTATAGTTGTTCCACCGACACTGCTACTACCGGTACTGAAAGAAGCATTGGCCGCTATCAGAACGACCAGGCTGTCTAAATCGGCACTGACACCGATGGAATCATAAGCAGTGACCTTGCTTCCATCGCCAACACTTGCCTTGACAGTACTACTGCCAACATTGACTTGAATATTGCCGCTAAGACTCAGACCTTCTGAGAAGCCACCTGCGATACCAAGCATGATGGTCTTTTCATCAGCAAAGGCATCGACAATCACATTATCGCTTTGAGAGATTATTGTTGCACCGCTAGCTACAGAGGCTATATTTTCGCGGTTAAATACATTGACCAGGATAGTCGCGCCCACAGCAGGATCAGTGCCCGTAGTCGCGGCCGCTGCCAGCAGAATTCCGATGAGCTTGGACTCACCGTCTGCTGTCACACTAACCATATTCTTGGCCTCTAACTTGGCTGCATTGCCTATGGTTGCCAAGGCCTGTGCATTGGTAACCAGCACATTAATCGTAGCCGCACCGGAGGCCGCCGCGGAGGCAGCAGAGGCGGAGGCCAGCAAACTCAGGACCAGCTCGTCATTTTCTGCCTTCACCCGGATAGCGCCCTTGGAGCTGGTGATTTCACTTTCGGCACCGACAGAGGCTTCCGCCCTACTGTCGGAAACGCTGACGGCAACGGTTCCACCTGCGGCCACTGCCCCACTGGCACTGTTCTGCAGGGATACACTAAGTGAGCCCAGAATGAGGTCTGCATTGTTGATTGCTTCTACACTTATATCATGTTTAGCATTCAGCTTGGTCCCCTGGCCTATGGAGGCATGAGCCTGGCTTTCGGTAATACTGACGGTCAGACCGCCGCCGATGGTGGCCTTAGCGTCATCGCCGCTGAGAGCTGCTGCCGCTGTGATGATCCACGCATCAGTTTCATTATCGGCGATAAGCTTTGCAGCCCCCTTATTAACTTCTATGACACCGTTGTTTCCAATGGATGCGGTCACCTTATCTTTTGCCACCAGGCTAGCCACATTCACACCGACACCGGCCGTTGCGGAGGAGGCGGAAACCGCACCGCCGATGAGGCGGCTATTGTTGTGACTTACAGCCTTAACATTCAAATCACCCTGACTAAGGATTATGTCCAGCTTGTCTCCCAGTTTTGCCTCCGTAAGGCTGTTATTGAACAGCATGGCTACAGAACCTGCCACTGCCGCTTTCGAATCTTCACTCGCATCGGAACCCATGATGGTGCCGGCAACAGCCAGGGCATAATAGTTTACGGTACCGATGACACTGCTCATCTGGAGGGCATTTTCAAGATCTTCCATTTGGATATTGGAATTTACTCTATAACTTCCGTCCTCTTCCTGGGTCAGAATAATCATGCCTTGCTCATCAGGTTCGGGAGGAATATAGTCCTTTTGCTCCTTAGGAATAATGGTCACAATATCCTGCAGTTCCAGGGGGTAAGTAAAATCACCGATGTTAACCGCTTCTTTTTCGGCTTCGGCAGTGAAGGACTTGGCTCTGACCTTAACATTGTCGCCAACAAGAGTTTGGACCTGATTTTTTGCATACAAGAGGGCGAAGGAGGCACCCACACCCACGGTAGAACCGCCGGAAACACTGGCTGCCATAGCCGCTGCGTTGAGTTTGGACTTGTCGTAACTCTTCAGAATGACCGCGCCGTTTTCCGCGATAAGGGAACCGGCATCAGCTACATTGACCTGGCTCTTACCATTGGCAACCATAATAGCCAGGGCGCCTGCGACCACTGTATCTCCTCCACCGGAAGCAGCTCCTGCCACGGCCAGAGTAGCGTACTTGCCCCTGTAAACACCCTCCATATTCTGGGTCAGATTGCTATCGGCAATGATATTACCGCTGGTTGCTGTAAGCTTGCCGCCCAGATCGGCTTGGGCAATATTGTTATTTACAGAAACAGCTACAGCTGCCCCTATGGTATTGGTCTTTTTCCTGCCATTGACGCTGTAGCCGCCCTCGGTAGTAACGGCTGCGCCGGTAGCTACAGTAGAGAAATTCCCATTGTTTCCGACCAGGGCCTCAAAGCTCGCCGCGGTCAGGTTACCTAGAATACCGGCAAGCGCTTTGTGGTTGGTAACATTGACACCAACAGCCGCGGCGACCTGAACCGTCTGTTCTTCCTGTGCGGAAGGGCTCAGATTACTGGCATTGGCACCGCCCTTGACTGCAGAGCTGTTAGGAATAATGGCATTATTGCCAACGGCACTGCCGCTGCCAAGCGAACCGTTGTTGTTCTGCTGATTGACGGCAACGGTTCCGGCATTTTGAGATTGAAGGGCATTAGTGGATAAGGGGTTGGCATTGTTGCTCGTATTCTGCTGCCCTTGCTGGTTCAAGCGGTCATTAAGCTTATTATTGGTTTTGTTTGTGGTCTTCTTGCCATCAATCAAGGGCCTGTTTTGTGCTGCCACAAACTTTTGCGTATAGCGTTCCATATCGGCACCCATGGCCAGGGCCAGGGCATTAGCGTCATCGTAGTTAACTGTTTCCGACTTAACTTCAACCTTGCCGGAAACTGTGCCGTCTGCCACAAGTTGAGCTAAAACATCACTGATGGCCAGGTTCACGGCAACCGCTGCGCCGACCGCAGTAGACCCGCCAACTGCATAGCCACTGGCCTTTGTTTTCGTCTCACCCTTCTGACTGGCAAAAACGGTTAGGTCACCATCCGTGAGTTGAAGAGTAGTGATGGAATATCCGGGACTTTCATTCCCTACATAGGCTTTCAGATGATTATCAATCAAGCCCACGGACACGGAGGCGTCAACACTGATGTCCTTGGCCTGGGTATTGGGAACGGTCTGACCATTAACAACAGTAGAGTTCGTTGTTTCACTGCGGGCAATGGGGTCGGTACCGGCGACACTGATGGTCTCCAGATTATTCTGCTCAATCGCCTTGACCTCCAGGGCCTTGGCAAGCACGCTACGTCCGGCACCAATGCCGGCATTGACCGTCATATCAACGAAGGCCATGGCAATGGCTGCACCAACACCGACAGTCTTACCGTTTGCTGTTTGGGAGTTGGCGGCATTGCCGGTTGGAGTACGAGTGGCCGGTGTATTCGCTGTGGCGTTTTGAGTCGAGGAATTGGCTCCTCCATTGGTCGCACCGTTAGCGGCTTGCTTGTTCTTGTCAACGGAACCCTTATAGTCCAGAGAGGAACCGGCGGTGGTATACACTGTCTGAGCACCGTTTGCCAGTAGCGTAATCACTCCATTGACAGTTGCGATGCTGCCGGCCTCATAATCAGAAACGATGGCTTCGGTTTTTCCCTTCACAACAGACAGGGCCAGCGAGCCGGCCACACCAACTTCAGAGGCGCCCACGCCGGAAACGGCGGAGGCGGAGATACGGCTGCCGATGCCGTCAAGCTCATCGTTGCTGCCAAGGAGGGCAGCCAGAGCCAGGGTCATCGTATCCAAAAGTTCCTGAAGCTTTTTCGGATCCTTAATGTTGTTGGTGATTTCGGCAATAACTTCCTGCCAGCCCTCCGGGCCGATAATATCCTCCAGGGTCATGCCGTTTTTAATATATTCAACAGCAAAAGTCATAACCGCTTCAATGAGGTCGGCATACTCTTCAGGAGAGGGTGCTTTTAAATCTTCTCCGGTAAGGGCTGCCTTGATACGGTCATAGATGCTGTCAACAATGACTTTTACTTCTTCAGGTTTGAGAGTCAGACCATAGGCCTCCTGGCCCATATCCAGGACGAAAGTGGAAATGGCCTTGCCGGCATCCTCTCCATCTTCAATATCGGTCGCCTTGGTAAAGATAGACTGAACAAAGGTCTCAACCGTCAATGCATCAAGAATTTGCTCCATCAGTTTCTCCATAAGGAGTTCCTGATTGTATTTATTAGCGGACTCGACTAACTCGGCCTTAATAGTCAGGCTGTTAGCGCTTATATGGGCTGCACCGACATAGGCAATATTTTCATAGAATACGGTGTTGATGGCAACACCCACTCCCACGCCCGTAGTGGAATTGGTTGCGGAAGAATTGGCCGTAATAATCCCGTCGGTATCATTTTCACTGCTGACAAGAATATCACCGGCTGCCTTAATGACAACACCGTCTGCGATGCGGGCTATGGAGTCATTTTGTTGAACGTTAACTACCAGGCTGGCTGCAACCTGTACGCTACCCTCACTGGTCTGAGCCTTCTGACGGTCTGCAGTTAGGGCCGAAACACTGTTGCTATTAACATTGGTTGAATTTACATTACCGGCCATGTTAGAAGCAGCCGCTGTATTCTTATCGGTAATTTGGTCTGCTTCACCCTCATTGAAGAGGTTTTGCATGGCTGCCCCAAGGTCCTCATCACTGTCACCATCGCCGGAGTCATCTCCTGACGACCCCGACCCGGGGTCTCCGTCGCCGCTAGCACTATTGCCGCTGCTGCCACTACTGCCACTGCTGCCACTGCTGCCACTGCTGCCACTGCTACTAGCGCCGCTGGCGGCCGGGGGCTGGCTAGCCGAATTACCCTTGGAGGAAGCACCTGCAGCACTTGCCTTGGCCTTGCCATTAAGGCGGCTGATAGATTTTGCCTTCACATTAACATTTTTACCGCTAACATTACGGCCCAGATTAGCTTTAGCACTATCATTTAGGACATCAACGATAAAGGCACCGCCTACACCGACACCGGTGCCGGCTGCCGCAGCGTCTGCACTTATGCTGCGATTAATAGTATTGTTGGCGTTGACATTGACATTTCCCGCAAACTTCAGACTATGCGTCAGATTGCTTCCTGTAGAGGCATTAACATAAATACCGGACACGTCCAAGGCCAGCACGGGAACAACTGCTGTACCACCGGATGCCCCGGCCTTGGCGGTCATCTTCTCATTTCCGTTGAAGGACGCTTTCACATCCAGTTTACCCAATTTCGTGCTGTCATCATTCATCTTAAGCAGCAGGCTATCCGCGATTTCCGCAACACAATCCACGCCGATGACTCCAACTGCAATGCCTGCTCCTACACCAACACTATCGTTGTTGGAACCCTGCTTATTAACGGTACCGGTGCTTCCGGAGGCGGCAGGAGTGGTACTACTGGGAATAGTGGGCTTGGGAGTACTGGGGTTGCCGGTATTCGGGCTGCTAGTGCCGCTAGAGGATGCGCCGGTCGCCGAGGCGAGGCCGCCTGCATCAGCTGCGGTCACGTAGTTTGCCATAGCTATTGTAGAAGACAGAAGCAGGTCGGAATCTTCAGCCAGGTCTACCCTACCGGCACCATCAACATTTGCCTTGTTATTTATAGTAACCACATGTACGGTCAGGGCACCGGCCAGACCTAAATCAGCAGCGGTAAAACCGGCCTTGGAAATAGCTGAAGAGGAAGCGGCCGCCGTCTTGGCGGAAACCTCCAAACCTCCGGCTTGGATGATGCCGGAACTATGATTGATGTAAGCTTCATTGTTATAGTTAGCCACGGCGACGACCAAACCGACACCGATGGCGGTAGAGCTATCTTTAATGGTACCCTGGGCCTTTCTCTTGTCGGTCGTGGTAGTCCAAGTAAGAACAGCCTGATCAGAAAGATTCTCGCCAACGGGAACATTGAACTTGCAAGTATAGGTTTTAGTCTGCTCATCCCATACTATATCCTTTATATAGATAGGAGTCGTGCCATTGAAACGAAGACTATCCTTGAGGATATACTTCTGTAAGGCACCACTCTTAACATTTGTCATATCAATTGTCATGGTTAGGGTCTCCCCTACACTCACGGGGTTCGGCTCGTTATCTTGAGTGCTGCCGGGAATAGGCGTGCTAGCATCATTGTCATAGATAACTACAGCCGCACCGGTAGTATCAGTACGGGAGACTTTAGCCAGGCCGGAAAGCGCTGAATTAGCGGGGCCAATCTCAAGACGGGTTGACATCCCACCATAGCTGACCCTAACATCAATCTTTCCCTTAACATTGAAATGAGGCAAGAGATATATTGAATTGCCCTGAGCATCCTTTGGCATGGTGGAATGAGGTTGAGCGGTATGCGTAGTTGTTGTTGCGCTTCCATTGGCGTCGACCGTGGTAACAGTATAACTGACATCAGTAATCTGGTAGCCGGGGTTAACCTTAATCTTAACATACAGCTCTTGTCCCTCATCAGCAAAGGGCAAGATATAGTTGACAGACTCATCACCGGTAACCAAAGCGCTACCTGCCTTGGGGTCACTGTTTGTACAGTTGATGCTCACCTTCTTGGGAATGAATTGCGCATTGACAGTATCACCGTTGGATGCTATCCAGCTCTGTCCGCTTGCTAATTTGTAAGCGGTGTGGCCTACACTCACCCAAGGATCCTCGTAGACCTCAAGATAAATCTTCTGTGCGGCTGAGCCAGGAGTAGTCCCACTGACTGTGATAAAATATTTTGTTTGGCCATTGACGATTTCACTTTGCAAATCGTAACCGGGCTGGGCAACAACTTTAAATTTAACGGCGTCTAGGGCTGCCGGTGTACCGGTAATCGATACAAAACCATTAATTAATGTAGGTACGGTAACAACACCGTAAACACCACCGGGGTAGCTAGTGTCTGTATTAGCCGTAGCCGTAAGCCCGCTGGCATTACCGGTAGAGCCGGCACTGGTGCGCTTAACGGGAGAACCGTCTGCCAGTGTATTCGCTATCATAGAACCTGTCGCACGAACACCGATTGTGCCACCTGCGCTGAGACTGCCGCTAGTGTCAATATAGGACTTGTTATTATTACCTATATAAGTGACGGCCAGGGCACCTACCAGTTGGATGGAATTGGTTGTGTTTCCGTCGTCATTGGCCGCACCTGTCGTGCCTTGGTTAACAAGGTTAGCTGCACCGGTATTCTGACCGGTGAGTTTGTTCAGAACATTATTCAGAGTGGCTGATTTTTTCTGCTTATTCGTATTCGCCGTACCACCCGGAGTAGTTGTACCACCGGGATTGCCGGAGAACTTGTTTGCTAATTGAGTGAAGATACCGGTATTCGTACCGTCACCGCAGAACTTCTTGAGAAGCTGATCCAGTGTCATGGAGTTCCCGCCCTCATGGGGATTGGATGTCGCTTCATTGACCGCATGGACATGGGCTCCGGAATTGAGGCTCATCGCTTCACCCGTAATAACCGATGCAGCGTCACGTATAGCAGTGTAGACATCCTGGTCGACCACAGATATGGCGAAGAATCCGCCTGACTTCCCTACATCCAGTTTATTGGAATTCTGAGAAGGGATGGAGTTGGAATTACCGCCGGGGTTAGTAGCGGGAGTAGGAGTACCGAAGTTGGTCTGAGGCATTTCATTGCTACCGGTTGAAATGGTTCGCGTTTGAACAGTAGCGTAGGCATTTGCCCTCAGATCGCCCTCAGCTTGGATAACAGCATTCTCTCTGATATCCACATAGGCTTTATTGCTGACCACAGAAAGGGCCAGAGTAAAAGGTAGTCTGCCGGATTTTGCTTCGGTGGTTAATTCCACCTGAGAATCTGCCTTCAGGGTAACACCGCCCACATCACTTGTGAGTTCAGCATTACCGGCTACATTAATTCCTGCTTCGGATACGACAACGCCTATCGCAAGAGGCATTCCGAAACTGCGCAGAGCCGCGTTGGTTGAATCGGTGTCAACGAAGGAAGTGGCCCCAGCGCGGATAGCTCCTGCACTGACTTGGCCAAGGATATCAACAATTGCACTGCCGACCTTAATGGCAATAAAATTCAAATTGGATGCAGAGTTCCATTGAGCAAGTGCGCCCTCCTTCTCTACATCGTCCATCGTGTTATAGCCGGGGATTAAATCCTCGATAGAGGGAATGAGCCCTTGGGTCTGCTTGCTGGAAACGGAAATGTCTACGGCTTCTGTTGCGGTAATTGTAGCCCCTTCTGCGATAGTAACACTAGCGTCACTGGCTATATCCAAAAGACTGGCTTCAATCCCGATATGGTCTTCTTCATCCTGCAGGTCATTTTCTACCAGAGTCAGTTTGTGGCTATCCGTTTTCTTTGCACTCATCAGGACATTACGTCCATTTACATTTCCTTCGACTCTGATTTTAGCGGAAGCGTTAGGAAGGGGGTTCTCAGCAGTAAGTAGGATATTGACATGGGGAGCATTAACATGACCAACAACAAGGTCACTGCCCGAGCTGCCGATGCATAGGTTAGTCAAGATGGTTCCTTCACCGGAGTTATTGGTAAAAGAGCTTAGCTTATTTGCCGCGTTCTTGCCCTTATAGCCCTCGATAATGTAATTCTTGAAAGATTCGAATTCTTTGGTGGCCATCTGGGCCATGGAAGCTATAATTTCGATCTTTCCATCGAGGGAATCAGTAATAGCGTCAATCTTATCAAGGGCCAGATTCATCTCGGCATAGAGATTGGATAATTCAATAGCTCCGTTGAGAACAGATACTTCTGCATTGGCATTCATACTTAAGGTATGGCTGTCTGCATCATAGCTTAAACGATTGTCTCCTGCGTCCAGATAGCTGTTGCCTACTTTACCGGTCAGGTGGACGCGGTCAAAGTAGGGTTCGCTTTCTTCATCCCCGATAAGGGTCGCATCCACTCCGCGGAAGCTGGTAAAGGCTAAGGTAGAGTCGATGGTATAAAGATCATCGCCTGTTCCACCATTAATTTCAATTTCCGTTTGAGGCAGTAGCCGGTCACCGTTGGAAGTCGTGGTGGCCTGAGAGAGTTCTGTGGCCGCCTTGTATACACCGTTAATCAAGGCCTGAAGTCCGATGGTGCTTATATTGTCGAGTTTCATCCGACCTTCGAGAGTTACAGAGTCTGCACCATCACCGGTATCGATACTCATATGGCTGGCAGAAAGGTCAACATTAATCAGAATATTTTCCTGCGTTGAGCCGCCACCCGTTGCCCCACTTCCGCCGCTAGCATTCCCCGTACTGCCATCTTGCTTGTCAGGAACAAGAATCTCTGTTCCGTTTACCAAAGTCAGTTCCAGTTCATCATCACCGTCACCGGTCCTAACTTCTATTTCAAGGCGGGTATCATCATAGGCTACAATATTTCCCTCATGATCTGTAACCGCATTGGCAATCTCATTGATACCGGCCGTCAGACCCTTTTGTGTGTTGCTTCTTAAATCCTCGATGAGTTCTTCTGTGTTACCCTCCAGATTTTCAGCTGCTGTAGCGCCTGTATCATAACTGTAGCTTGCCTTTTGATTTATGGTCGTTTTAATCTTGTCATCGCCCGCACCGCTATCGATAATGATGCTCTCCTCAATATTGGTGAGAGAGATGATTACATCATCTCCCAACGATGTACCGTACCAGGCAAAGGTCTCAGCATTCTTCACACGAATCTCATTACTTTGCAGGTCTTCTTTCATCGTTACAGCAGGGTCGGTAGAGGCGGAGGCGCCGGATGCTGCAAGGTCACTTTCTGTCTGCTTTTGTTCCTGCATGGAAAAGTAGATACCGGCCAGCATCAGGTTTACGGAGTCGACAGAGAGACCGCCCTCAAGCTGGACACCACCGGCAGAATTGGAACCAACAACAAGTTCACCTTCATCATCTTTAGGAATGTTCCCATTCTCGTCTGCCGTAAAGGAATCAGAGGCAACAATGTTCAAGGCAAGGAAGTCAAAATCATCTTCGGGAACCTGAGTAGTAGCCTCGCTAGACTGCGCAGCAGCTCGGGCCTGTGCCCTTGTAACAAAAATGCCACCCAGATAGGTACCCTTATTGACAACTACGGTAATGCTGTCCGTCGAAGCTTTTTTACCGGCAGCAATAGCCGCATCGATCGCTTGTTGGATGGCATTGGCCGTCGCATTGTTTTGGTAGACAGTCGTCTCATCTCCGGAAATATAGGCAGAACCTTTGGGGATTTCGTAGCCTTGGGCAACCGGCTTGGAAGATGTACTGCTGCTAGCTGTGGTGGTTCCCGGGTTAGCGGGGGGATTAGCACTAGGTGGCGGGGGTGCCATCAGTGGTGGTGGCGCCATCATAGGGCCAGGTGCAAGCGGTTCATTGTCGCTGCTATCAGCTTCGGAATTATGGTATTCTCCGAAACCGCTCGCATCACCGGGTGCACTTTCGTCTCCGGACATGCTTGCGTCACCGGATACATTTTCATCACCCGATGCGTTTTCATCTCCACTTGCACTGTCATTTCCGGACGTGCTTTCGTTTCCGGACATGCTTGCGTCATCGGAAGCACTTTCATCACCCGATACGTTTTCACCTTGGCTTGCACTGTCATCACCGGACGTGCTTTCGTTTCCGGACATGCTTCCGTCAGCGGATGCACTCTCATCTCCGGATGAGTTTTCACCTTGGCTTGCACTTTCATCACCGGATGAGCTTTCACCTTGGCTTGCACTGTCATCACCGGATGAGCTTTCGTCTCCTGATGTGTTCTCATCTTCGGACGTGCTGTCGTCAGCGGACGCGCTAGCACCAGCAGGCGGATTGCCGTAATCGGGCAAACTTTCTTCGCCCGGATCAGCAATAACTACAAGCGACATCGACAAGACTAAAGTCAGTATAGCCATAGTCGCCAATAGTTTTATTTTGGCTGTTCTTTTCATTTTATTTTCCACCTTTTCCACGCCTATCCCCAGCCGTTGCCGACCTGCGAAATAGCGTCATCCCTTTGCTTGCTATTTGCTTTACTATTGCTTAATAGCGCGCTTCGTCATCTGTTTCCTCCAATTGCTGCAACAGCTGTGCTGCCTGATAGGAAATCGTGTTGTCGGCATCGCTACCGATATACTCCGCAGCAAACAGCAAATCATCCCGGACCTTTTCCGCATCATAATTTTCGACCATCAAACCACTGATGCCTCGGCTATAGTGGCTGAGCTGCAGCATGCTCTCGCCCTCAATTGATGCGTTAAGGTACTCCATTGCCTCGGCGTATAATCCATCGCTCATGAAGCATAAACCAATGTAATACTGAACTCCCTCATAAGATTTGCCTGAATCTAATGCCAGTTGAAGATGCTCACGGGCACGTAAAAAATCGGAAAGTTGGATACAAGTCAGGCCATAGAGATAGTGACATTCGGAGGGTTCTTCCAGCTCTTCTTCTGCTTCAAGAATCTTGCGATACTGCTCTTCCGCACCTGCATAGTCCTCAAGAGAGAACATGGCTTGGGCAAGCAAACGCCTTACTTCTAAATTATCGTTTTCAATCTGCAAATAGCGGTCAAGCGTCTGAATAAGTTGTTCAAGGTCATCTTGTGTCGCAAAAATCTGCGCTTTAACAAGAAGGGCATCTAAAGAGTCAGGAGCTTCCAGCAGGACCTGATCCAGCGGCAGTAATGCTTCGCTGTATCTTTCCAACAGGACCAACAAACAAGCTTGTTTCAGCAGAAGTTCCAGGTGCAGTTCCTGATCACTTCCATCCTCCTGCTTGATACACTGTTCAATGCTGGCCAAGGCTCCTGCATAATCCTCCTCCGCTATCTGAATACTTGCGATTCGGTAATGGTTTTCCAGACTCGTAGCTTCGGAGGCATGCCAGTATTTTTCCTGAAGACGATTAATCGTATCTAAATTAACATAAGGGGTATTTTCAACCAGATAGTTTGTGGCTGCCTCTGTAGATGAGTCAGCTTTTATTCGCACAACAACCAAGCTGTTGGCTAACAACGAGGAAAGCACCGCTATAACAAGTACACCGGCGATTAGTCTCTTTCTCGGTCTCGTATAGGGTTTTGTCAAGTCAACATTTACCAAGCTTATCTCCTCTATTTGTGGGCATTACGCTCTCGTTGGTCATTTTTTGTGGCAAAATCATAAAAAATACATCCCTATAGCTTTTGCCTCAAAAATCAATTTCGCTTGCATTTCCACAAGCTCTAAAAATATTTTGACTCACTCTTCATTGTAGAGATAAATTGATGAATTGTGATGTGAGCATTTCTCATGTTTTAATTTTTTTTTGCAAATTTTTAAGGATTTTAAGATTTTTTATGAAGCACATGCTCCTTAACGGCTTTCATCGAACTGTTCCGGGCTAAAAAGGCTCTCATACATTTCAGAACGGCGTTTTCACCCTTATTCAGCCTTTCTGAAGCTACTAATTTTCTGCTTGCGGGGATTTATGGTTGAGGATCCTCTACTCTTTGAAGAAGCGTTCAAGTTCGAGCCTTTTATTCTTTCCGGTCCCGGAAATTCCCATTTTGTTAAAAATGTGCGAAAGATGATTTTGGACGGTTCCGGCAGAAATATGGAGTTCTTTTGCGATTTCCGCCGAAGTCATTCGCTGAGCGGCAAGCTTTGCAATTTCAAATTCTCTTTCCGAAAGCCCGTAGTCCGAATACTTTTTAAAATATTTACTGAAAATTTTCTCCTTGCCTGCCTGTAGCATATCGGAAAGCTTCAATACCTTATCGATATATTCTGTATACTCATTTTCCTTTATTAATTCCAAAAGCTGTTTTGAAATACCGTTTATATTTTCAGCAAAAGGCATCAGAATGCGATCCGGCATAGCCAAGTTTAAAGCAATTTTCAGCTCGCTAAGTGCCTCCTCGCCTCTATCTATTTTTTCCAAGGCAGCGGCAAGTTGAATATGCAGCCATATACTGCATAGTACATTGTTGAAAATCCCGTATAAGTTCTGACATTCTCCCTTCCGTGCAATGACAGCCGTATATTCACCTTTAGCCAAAAGCAACTGATTATAGTATGTATGGAGTACAGGCATGGCCGGGAAGGTGACCAGAGTTTCGGAAAGCTTGCCTTCCAATAGCCACTTGGGCGCGTCCTGTGGGCGATTCAAGGAGGAAGCAATAAACATCTGACAAATCTCTAAGGTGTTAATTAGGTCATATTGATTATTACTACGCAGCAATTCCCTCATGTTTTTCATACTTTTTTCAACTTTATCGTAGTTGCCGCGCAAAATTTCCAGCCGCATATTCAAAAATTCACTGGCCAGCATAATGCTGAACTGATTTTTCTTTTTTGCTGCAGACATACCCACCTTATTCGAAATATCAGCGTTGATAAATTCTCCGCGTTCGTAATAAAGTTCTGCTGCAAATACATGCTCGGAACCATTACCGTGCCCATTCGAAACCTGATAATAGTAAGGCATACAGTCCTTCATCTCTTCATTTTCATTATCGGCAAAACCGACAGCGCTGTGGTATAGCATCAAAATAGAGGGGGAGCCAAAGGTCCATGAGTCATTAGGGTCTACACTGTATGTAGCCCTTCCAAGCAAGTTGCAAGCCCTCCTGTGGTATTCACTCATTGCGGAAATATTGTTGAAAGCGGTAAAACTCTCAGAAATTTCCGCATCACCCAGCAGATTATTTTTCTCCTCATCCGAAAGCGTGTCGTTTATTTCCAGGGATTTCAAAAGAAGGGCTTTTAGGCGATACAGCTCTTCAATATTATTGAAGGCAAACATGGTCAGCATACTTACGGTCAAAGCACCGGGATATTGCAAGAGGATTTCCTCCGGGCAGTTGCCTATCCAAGAGAGAAAATCCCGGGCATGTTCAAAATTTAAGCATACCGCTCTGTCTTTTTCGATGCAGGATAAAATTTTTTCGTAGTTTTCCGCCTTTGCATAGCTAAAATATGCCTGGAGATAATCTTCCTGCTCAACAAACCAGTCGCCTAAGTGCGTATAGCACTCTTTTTGATATTCCGGAGATTTTTGCGAGAAAAAGTATCGCACACTCTGCCGGAGCATGTAATGGTAGCGGTATAAGTTATCGTTCCTGCTAATAAAGGCATTGTTCTTGGAAAGAGCGTTCAGAATTCTCCCGCTATTATTAGCGTTACCACAGCCCTGCCACAGATAAGCTGCCTGTTCTTTAGTGAATTCGTTGCTTATCCCCATCAAAATTAAAAAATCTCTTTCCTCCTGGCTCAAAGGTTCTAATAAAACTTTGTTAATTAAGCTAAAAATATCGCCGGAACCGGAGAGCCATTTCTTATTTCTTTCATATGACTTAAAGTTCAGATAGATTATAGAAAACCAACCTTCACTTGAAATCGCCAGTTCGTCGAGCTCTTCTGCCGATGCTTTGATTCCACAATAGTTTGCATATTCGTACAGTTCTTTTGCATTAAGTTTTAAGTCGTAAACAGATATCTCGAAAAGTTGATGGCCAAGCTCCATTCTCTCCATCTCGTTGAAAATCTGATTTCGCGATAGGAGTACGATGTGAATGTTGCCGGGCAGATTTTTTGCAAAAAACATAATCAGAGGTACGATCGCCTCTGAGGGTAAAATATGAAGATCGTCAAAAATAAAAAACAAATCCTCCTTGCACCCCGAAAAGGCGGAATTCAAAATCTCCGAATACATGGCAAGCGACTGGATATCCCTCGGATAAGCCAGTGCCGTCAATTGCTCATAAAGGCCGGGAATTCCTCTGAACATCCTGCAAAAGCCTGTCCAGAAATCCGTGACCGAATCCGACACAATTAGTTGTTTGAAAAACAGGGAAGACAGATTGCTTTTTGTTCTGCGTGTTGACCACCATTTGACAGCAGTCGTTTTTCCGTATCCCATAGGAGCAATTATGGTTGTAATCGGGTATTTAGCGATTTCGGAAAGTCTGCTCTTCAGACGCTGTGTTATGAATATTTCACTCAAGTATGAATTTCCCACATGAAGCTCCTCTCATTATCTTGTGTTATGCGCACTTAGTCACTTCCTGTACACTCCTATTTTGGTCACTTCCTGTAGACTCCTATTTTGGTATTTATTATTATTTTTACTTCGGATTTTAGCCGAAAATTATTACTTGTACAATAATTTTTTCTTTGATTTTAAAGCATCAATTCGTTATATAATAGGCATATAAGCGCCATATAATGTTGGAATATTTCGAAGATGTTCCTCAAGTATATTTATCCCTTACGTTTGGTAAAAATGAGAAAATGCCGGCTGTTTTCTACCATTGTCCAGCATAAAAAATACCGGCTATTGTCTAGCATAAATAGTTAGTATAATTAACAAAAGCCTAAACTTTTTTTCACCTTAAGAAAGGAAGTAAAAATGCGACTGTTCATAGCTATAAATTTCAACCCGGAAATACGATCGAAATTAGTTTCGCTAGCTGATGACTTGCGCAGCAAATCGACGAAAGGACGCTTCAGTGCGCCCGAAAACCTCCACTTGACCCTCGTTTTTTTAGGAGAATGTGATGAAAAGCAGGCGGCCGATGCGAAATCTGCAATGGCTGCCGTCAAATTTAAACCATTTGCACTTGATATCCATAGTCTCGGCCGCTTCAAAAGAGCCGGCGGCGATATCTGGTGGGCAGGGATAAGCAAGAACAAAGCATTAGCGAAACTCTATGATGATTTAACAAAAAAACTATCTGAATTCGGTTTTCAAATAGAGAAACGCAAATTCACTCCTCACATCACCCTTGGAAGAGAAATCATCACGAAAGTTTCTCCCCGTCTCTTCGAAGAATTCGGGCAGACAATCGACAAAATCGAACTCATGAAATCGGAGCGAATTGCCGGAAAATTGACATATACAGCCATATCTTGCTGTAAAGCCCTTTGTAATTTCAGGTAAATTCTACTTTAGCGAGTAACTTTTCCGCACTCAACTTTTACGCATATTTTAACCAGCAGAGCTTACAGTTTTCGACCTGTCTTTCTAGACTTTATGTATACTCTTCCAACTCGGAAAAACATAATGAATAGGAGAGATTTATGAAAAAACTTGTTAGTCTGTGCTGCCTATTTCTACTGCTACTCGGCTTTACTGTAAGCAGCCTCCCTGTCGAAGCCTACCTTGCCGATATGTCCCTTTACGCTAACGATCTTTATGAACCGGAGACCTCCGTTGTTCTCCCGGCCACAATTGCCTGGCCCTCTGATAGTGAAGCCGCAAACAAAGCTGTTGGCGAAAAACGCCCGAACACCGTTTTTGTCCGAATCAATGAAAAACTTCAGGTTAGCTCCATGAACGGCTTTCCCCTCGAAGACTCACTTGTCAATTATCTGAAAAAGACTAAAGCACAAAGCCTTACAGCCCTTTACATTGACAACCAGGCTACTGCAAATGCCCTGATTGAATTCATCCAAAGCAACAACCTGAAGGATGCTTTTGTCGTCGCTTCCTATGAGAATATCGATCTCATCAAAGAGGTTGCCTCCAAATCAACCGCTATTTACGCTATTGTCGATTTTACAGAGGCCAAGCTCACAGAGGACGATATGGCCGAAGTCATCTCCCTCACCCACGCCGCCGATGCACGCATTGCCCTCATCCCTGAAAGCTGTGCCACGCGGGCAACAATTGACTATCTACGCGGTCGTCTTACCAGCGTCTGGGTACAATGCAAGGCTAACGAAAAATCCATCTATACCCAGCTCACGAACGGGGCAAACGGCATCTATTGTGAAGACTATGAAAAGGTCATCGAAGCCCTTGAATCCTTCCCTGAAAGCCGCACTATCCTGCGTCCCTCCTTCATCGCCGGTCACCGCGGTATGCCCAGTCAATACATCGAAAACACCATCCGCAGTGCTCAAGCTGCTGTTGATGCCGGCGCCGACGTCATCGAATGCGATATCCACCTTAGTAAAGACGGCGAACTCTTTCTGCTTCACGATTTCAATCTGAAGCGCCTCTTCAATCAGCCGGATGCTCCGGCGGTAAGCCAGCTCACTCTTAAAGAATTACAAGCCTTTACTTACGATATGACGGACGACAGCAAGGAAAATGCCCCAAACTCCGTGCTCAACAGTAATAACGAAAACCGCACCAAAGAAGGTCGTGAAAACCTGGAAATCGCTTATGATCCCGAATTCGACTATATTCCCTCCCTCCGCGATTACTTTGAAGTCTTTAAAGATCAGGACGTCTTGCATTTTGTCGAAATCAAAACAAATAATACTGACGTTGTCGCTGCCCTCAAGGCCCTGGCAGAAGAAATCGGGGTTGAAGAGCAAATGGTCTGCATCAGCTTCAACGCCGGCTTCGGCGGTAATCCTGTCGGCTATAATCCGGAAATCGATGTCCTTCGTGAAATACATAAAAACTGGCCCGAATTACCCCAAGGCTATCTCGGCTATGACAACTATGTCTTCTCGGACCATGCCGGTATAATCGAGCGTGACGGCCATGCAGCCAATGCTTGCGGCAAACTCCTTGATGCCCTTGAACCCTACAACGCCACCTATAACCCCTACTACAAAGCTATGAGCTATGAAACCGTCTCCTACGGCAGACACCGCGGCATCACCGTGTGGCCCTGGACCTACAATAACGAACTCGACTTTGCCAAGGCCTATCTCGATTGCATTTACGGTATCACAAGCAACTACGCCTTCTGGGCCAGCGAATATCCGAAGCAAATCCTAGTCGAAGATCAAAAACTTGAAAACGGTAATGACATTGTTTTCGAGATATTAAACCAAAAGGGTGAACCTGCAAATTTTGATGTTGAACTCGTCCAACTCTCCGGTACGCCAATCAGCATGAGTGAAGACTACAAGCTTGAAGCCGAAGAAGCAGGCGAAGCTCTCGTCATGCTGAAACTGGTCACTGAAATTGAAGTTGAAGGCGCTGACCTTAGTGAAATTGAAGACACAAGCTACGCTCTCTATTCTAAAGCCTTCACCATCACCATTCCGGAAAAAGAAGCCGGAAAATAAGGAGATAAGACACAAGTAATATGGTTTGCCCTGAAAGGGCTGAATAAGAAATAAGAGTTCAAAAAGTTAGCTCTGCAATGAAAAATTGACAGAACAGCCCAAACAAAAGGGCAGAGTAGAGTCTCTGCCCTTTTGCATCTGATAGATTACAGCTATTTTCACCCTTGGGAGAGCCCGTAAAATAAGGTTTTTCTAAATGCAGTATTGCTTAGGCATCTTCTTGCTTTATTCCAGCATATTCCCCAAGTGCACCCGCTCTAAATACCGCTCAGCGATTCCTTTGAGCTCCCGCATTTTATTCTTCGACGTAGCCGGCTCAGTGTAGCGGTAAGAAGGAAAATAGCGACTCAAGTGCAAAGGAATGGACGGACTAGTCTCAGCTAGAAATTTGGCCTCTGCCCGCATATCCTCAGCCCTATCGGAAATCCCGGGAACCACCAGGGTCGTGACTTCGACATGGGCCACAGCAGCGGCTAATTCTATCGTTCTCAAAGTCGTCTGAAAATCACCACCCAGTCGGCGGTAGTCTTCCTCGGAAAAAGCTTTTAAATCGATATTCCAGGCCGAAACATAGGGTAATAATTCCTTCAGATAGGGCTCATTAATTTGGCCGTTAGTAACCAATACGATTTCCAAACCTTCCGTTTGAGCTAACTTAGCTGTGTCTAAGACAAACTCAAAGGCAATAAGGGGTTCGTTATAAGTGAAGGCAAGACCGATATTACCCCATCGCTTTTGCGCCCTGGCCAAGGCAATTAAATCTTCCGGACGGACTTCTCGCACAGGAAGCTTTTCTCTTTTACCGCTGCTAATCTCATAATTTTGGCAAAAGGGACAGGCCATGTTACAACCAAAGCTACCTACGGACAAGATCATACTGCCCGGATAATAGTAGTATAAGGGTTTCTTTTCGATGGGGTCCAAGGCAAGCGAGGTGATTTTTCCATAGTTTATGGGTCGAATCAGGCCGTCCTTGGCTTGCCGGCCCCCACAAAAGCCGATTTGCCCCTCAGCTAAAAGGCAATGGCGTGGACAAAGTAGACAGCGGGTAGGCTTATTCATAGCGAACCACCTCAAAGCGTGCCAAGCTAAAGGATTCACCGGGGGCGATACCGGCCTTTCTTCTGGCCATATCCACTTGTTCTTCCGCTGTATCAACACCCTCCAGATTAGGCAGCAAAACACCGCACTTGTAGCCCGAACTGACTATGACACCATAGCGCTTCGGGTCCAACTCATCAGGATTTTGAATCTTTTCTGCCGGTAAAAGCACATCAACGCTGACCTCAAGATCCTCTAATTCTTCCAAGCGCAGAGGATTGAAGCGCGGGTCACGGGTCGAAGCAGCTATCGCATTCGCCTGTATTTCCAAGGCCAACGAGTCCTGACAGGGCTCCAAGCTGCCGATACAGCCACGTAAGCGCCCCTTGCGATGCAGGCTCACAAAGCAAGCGGCTTGCCTCTTCCCTATTTCATCGGGTAGGTTTTTGGGCAATTCGGGGCAACGGCCTGTTCGAATAAATTCTTCTATGGTCCGTCTAGCCAGTGAAATATGGGGGTTTTCCCTGCTATCGGCTTCATTTTTTGCTTGCGCCGGCGCATCAAGGAACTTGCGCTGCGGATTTTTCTTTGTCGGAATAAAACGAAAAACAGCATAACCTACACCAAAAGGCCCTTCATAGGAAAGCTGAGTTACCTCCAGCTCTTCTCCATCCAAGGCACCTGCCATAATTTGGAAGGAGGAAAGGCCACATTGGGCAGCTTCCTCTGTCAGCCTTTCCGGCAGGGCTAGTAGTTCATCAAAAGCAGCTCGACCCAATATGTCATTAATCATACTGTCAAATTTTGGTCCCGCTTCCTTATAACCATAGGGGCCATCTGCCTTTAAAACATGCGAGAGGTCTCCCGAGGCGATATAGACAACACGGCGTTTAAGTTCTTCTGCCGCTGCAGTAACAATCTGGCCCAGTCGGTAGTGGGTTGCAGCTGAAAAACCGGACAAACCGAGGCGGAGAAATTTGAAGTTTTCATACTCTTTAGTAATGAAGTAGAGGGGCACCAGGCTGCCGTGGTCAAGCTTATTGCTTCTCGAATCAGCAAAGACGGTCAGCTGCTCCTGCTCCGCCTCTTCTAAAATTTTACTCACTAAAAGCAGGTCGTTTTCCAGGCTTTGCTTAAGTTGCGGGAAGCCGAAATTGCCCATGTTTCCTTCATCACGCTTTGAAGCAGAAAGAAAAAAGGCATCACGATAGGCCGGGGCATGTGGTGAGGAAAGGATAATCGTATCCGGAGCCAGCTCAGCAATTTCTTTAGCCACTTGCTTCATGGACCTAGCTGTAGCAGCAATCTTCGCTTCCTCTCCCCTAGCAATTTCCGGTAAAACAATGGGCGGATGCGGTACAACATAGGCACGCAAAATACCAAATTCTTTTTTCGTCATATAGCTTCTCCTTTCCGGGCTTGTGAGGCAGAGTGTGTTTCCATAAAGACCTGTAGATATACAGTTACTCTTTTATACTAGCAAAAAATAATATAGCTTTTCATCTTTCTGAATATAATCCGCTTGCCCCCTGTGTCTGAGATATTCTAAATGGGCATGGGCCTCACCCGTAGCAAAGGACTTCTGTGATTGGGGAAATTCATCAAAATTCCTACTTTTAATATCCCAGTGCATCTGCTTGGTAACGTCTCTTACGCTTGAGTATTTCTTGAGGGCTAATGCCTTTTTCACTTCTTCCAGTCTTTTTTCATGATGGTCCTTGAGCTCATCAATTCTTTCTCTATGGTCTTTGACTAATTCTCTATGGGATGAGAAGAGATGCTTAACATCCAGGTCATAAACCTTGTCCAGATTCTTGAGGTAGGTGCCTAAACTATCTCCGTATTGAAATCCCCAAAAGGTAATATTGGGCGTAATCCTTTGGAGGATATGGTCACCACAAAAGAGAAGTTTGTGTTTTCTCTCGTAAAGACCCGTCATCCCCGGTGTATGACCGGCAAGGTCAAGAATTTCAAACTCATAGTCATCAATACTTAGCCTCTCACCGACAATAGCTTCCCTAAAGTCAAGCTTCCCTTCAATCGCATATTGGTAACCGGGATGCTCTTCTATTTTAAAATTATCTTCCGAGAGCCCTTGAAGCATGGCATTAGTATAGGTTGCTGCCCAAGTAGCATCAGGATTATTCAATATTTTTCCGTCGACTTGACTGATATAGACCTCGACACCCCTTTCGCGCAAAAAAGTAGCAAGCCCGACATGGTCAGAATGGAGGTGAGTCAGATACAATATTGTCTTATCAAAATCAAGTGCATATTTTTCGAAAACATCAAGCATTCTTTGCTTTGTTTCTTCCAGATTAAAGCCACAATCTACAATCATTGACCGACTTTCACCTTTAATGATAAAAAGATTTAAATTTTTAAGTGGATTATTCGGAAGCGGAAGCGCTTCCATGAAAATATTTTTATATACCTCTTGCATGACCCTTCCTCTATGTTCCTAACTTTGTTTTTCCATCTAAAAGCTCTATCAATCTATTTAAAAGCTCTATCAATCTGAAAATTATCCACTTTATCTAAGCTTATCTATTTATCTGAGCTTATCTAATCCAGTCCTTTTTATGCATAACTGTTAAAACAGATTCTTCTTGAGTGCCATACCTGGTTGTATATTCCCGATCACACACATAGGTAAAACCCAATTTTTCATTTACCCGTTTTGACTGATAATTTCTCTTAAAGTATCCACAAAAAACAGCGTCAAGCCCGAGATCCTCAAAACAAAAATCTAAAACCCTGGCTGCCGCTTGAGGCATCAAGCCTCTTCCCCAATAATCCTTGCTGAGCACATAACCAATTTCGCGGCATTGGAGAGGGATATATTCTTCACCGACATGTTTCTCGTTATAGCGTTCTATTCCGATAGACCCGATAACTTTAGCTGATTTTTTCTCTACAATGGCTAAGGTTTTTTTCCCGCAAATAAACATATCCAAAATTTCTTTTGATTCTTCTATAGATTGATGATGGACCCATCCCGCTAATTCACCAACTCCGGGAACTTTGGCGTATTCATTAAAATCATGTAAATCGGCTGGCTCAAAAGGTCGCAGTATTAAGGCTTCTGTCTCTAAGTACACACCGGTAATATCAATGCTTGCATTCATTTTTATCATCCACCTTGCAAATTATACTTCACCATGGCCGCTAAGCTTGTAGTTCAGTTCCCCTTGCAGGCACACCGTCAACCTCAATCCAACAAAGATGCCCATTACTTCTTTTAGCCTTAGAATATGCGCCTCCCCCTCTTCTAAGTCTTGTCAAGGGCATTTGGAAAACCGGCATGCTCCATCACTGCACCATCATTCTACCATTTATTGTGAACTATAGAGCAGCTACACTTCAGTGGAAAGTCAGGTCTTGAGTGTAGCCTTAAATTTCGCTACTTGTAGATTTTATTGGCAAGGAAAGTTTGTTGTTGAGCAGGCTATTGAAAACATTCTAATGGCTATATTTTATGATTTTAAAAAAGGGGCCGAATCAATATTCAGCCCCGTTAAATGTTCTACTTATAAGGAAAATTTGTTCTTATATCTTTGCCTCTATCCTCTTTTCTTGCTAGTTAAGAAGACAAACCCACCAATAGATAAGAGCGACATTGTCAGCCACGGGTAATAACGGCTACTCCCCCCTGTTTTCGGCAAAACATGGCTTGATTTCGCTGCTTCTGCTGTCTGCTGATTATCTTGTGCTTTGATTTCAATAATGCCGTACGCTGAACCTGATGTAAAAACAATCTCCACCAAGTGCCTGCCTACAGACAGGCGCTCAAGGAATGTAGATTTAAAGCTAACAATCGTTGAGCCCTCTTTCACATCATAGTTGCCTTCATCGACAATCTTGTCGTCTACCTTGACATGGCGGAAGTCTTTAAAAACAGCATTTGAAGTGAAGCTTGCGGACTCGTTCGACCCCTTGGTCCATACCGGAGAGTGCTGGGTCACTCCAATACCGACAAGTTCCATCGGACTCGTATCGGTTTGATCAGCTTTGTTCGAATCGGTAAGCCTTTCTTTGGCCCACATAGCCGTAAACATATGTCCACCTGCCTGCACTTGATATTTATCGCCCGGATGATACTCTGAACCTTCCCAGTATTTAAACACATATCCCTCTCTAGTAGGAGCTTCGGCAATCGTTATCGTATCACCTGCCTCTGCCGTGATTATTCGGGGACTAGTTGTCCCATCCCACCACTTACCACCGGCAGGATTGAATATTACCGTTTCTAAGGATATAGCTTCCTGTTGCGATGTTGTTTTCTGTTGGGATGTTGTTTCCTGTTGGAATGTTGTTTCCTGTTGGAATGTTGTTTCCTGTTGGAATGTTGTTTCCTGTTGGAATGTTGTTTCCTGTTGGAATGTTGTTTCCTGTTGGGATGTTGTTTCCCATTTGGCATGTAGGAGCGTCTGCTCAGAGAATACAGGAGTCTGGAAATTAAATTTATTAGTTAGATTCTGATCGGTATACCAACCGCAAAATGTATAACCTGCTGCCGTCGGATCGGGCGGTGCAGGTACCGTTGATCCAGGAGTTATATAGATATTTTGAATCGGCTTTCCATGCCCATTCATATTAAACATAACAACAACTGAATCCTCGGTTTCTCCAGGATATTTATTAGCGCACACCGGAACATACATTACCGTTATCAACAATACTGTACAGAGCATTAAAGATAGGAATTGCTTTTTCATTTGAGACACCCCTTTCATTTGCTATAAAATAATTAAAAATTCACAAGACATAATAAGTATTGAAATATAACAACAACAGCAATTAGAACTTCAATAGCTTGCCAAAAAGCTTTCCTTAATCTTAGTAGCATTTTAATCTGACGTATTTTTTTTGTAATGTAGCCTTATATCACTAATTTATATTTTTTTGTAAAAAATGAACCCGAAAACGTGATTTCCACGAGTGTCGGCATAAAAATTGTACAAAATAAACAAAGGGGAATATGCATGTTTAAGCCATCAATTCTTATCCCCGTGTGCCGGCCATTATATACTAAGAGCCAGCCTGAAGAAATAAGGGGCAGACACTAGCTACATCATGCCCGCCCAGCAAAAAGAAAAGCGTCTTGCCAGTATGGTAAGGTTCGCATCCCAAGGCCTGAGCTGCTAATCCCATGGTAGCGCTGGACATATCAAACTCTTTCATCCGATCCGCCATTCCATGAATCTGTATTTATCGTTCTGTAGCTTAAAAGTACTTTCATATTGCTTTAAAACAAGCCCAGCTATGGCTATCATTTCCTACCATATCAGGGAATGTCTCAGCGCATCTGCGTTCCGAATAATCACAACGCAGTCTAAAAGGACATCCTTCATAACAATAATCTTGTTCATCTGGTATAGAAGAATCAAAAAAGTTGAATTCGCCCCTGTTTATATGCGGAACTGCCTGTAATAAATGTTGTGTATAGGGATGTTTTGGATTGCTAAAAACTTCTTCCGCAGTCCCCAGCTCGCATATACGCCCTCTTAACATAACACAAATTCTATCTGCAATATACCTTACTACACCCAAGTCATGAGAAATAAAAATCATCGATGTATTGAATTTTGTCTGAATATCTTTTAAAAGATTTAAAATTTGTGCCTGTACAGAAACATCCAAAGCGGATACCGGCTCATCACACAGCAAAATATCCGGTTGGCAAGCAATAGCTCTAGCAATTGCCACTCTTTGCCTTTGTCCGCCGGAAAGTTCTTTTGCTCTTTTTTCCAGATAGCGTAAATCTAAGCCTACTAATGACATTATCTCATTGGTTCTCTCTTCTATTTGCTTATCGTTCATTTCCTTCGCCAATGAGCGCATCGGTTCTCTTAGAACAGCCTTCATTTTCATCAAGGGATCAATTGAAGAATAGGGATCTTGAAAAATCATTTGCATTTGCCTTCTTACTTTATTCATAGCTTTTTGATTAGAAGTATCAATTTTATTGGAAAAGAAAAATATTTCTCCCCTGTCAATTTGTTCCAATCCCATCAACACTCTCGCCAAAGTTGTTTTACCACAACCGGATTCACCAACTAGGCCGAGAATCTCGCCTTCGAATAAACTCAGAGAAAAGGTTTGTAAGGCGGGTATGAAAAAATCCTTTTTCCTAAATTTTAAATTCAGATTTTTCATGACTAATACTTCACTTTTACTATTCATATTTGACACATCGGACATGGCCATCTCCCACTTTTTTCCAAATCGGCTTTCTATTTTCACACGTTATTTGCTTCTCTTTACATCTCGCCATAAATCTACAGTAGCGTGAATACTCGTTAGGATGAGGAACTTGTCCTTCGATTGGCGTAAGTTTGTTTTTTAAATTATGAAGGTCAGGCATTGAATTCAAGAGTGCTCGATTATAGGGATGTCTAGGATTTACAAAAATATCCGGAATACGGCCTTCTTCTACAAATTCTCCGCAATACATAATATAAGCTCGTTGGCAGAGTTGACTGATTACGGCTAAATCATGAGATACAAACACTATTGAGGTATTTAGTACTTGATTCAAATTGTATAGAACATTTAAAATTCTCTTCTGTACAGTCACATCTAAAGCTGTTGTCGGTTCATCTGCTATGATTAGCGAAGGATTCATAATTACAGCAATGGCAATTATTACTCTCTGACAAAGTCCGCCGGAAAGTTGATGCGGATATTGCTTTGCTCTGCGTTCAGCTTCCGCTATTCCGACTTTTTCCATTATTTCGATGACTTGCTTTTTCAGTTCATACCTGTCCACGTTCTTGTGAAGCTTCAATACTTCTCCTATCTGAGCACCAATGGTTTTTAAGGGATGCAAGGTCCTCATAGGCTCTTGGAAAATCATAGTCATTTCCTTCCCTCTGATTTTGTCCAATAGCTTTGTATCTTTTGTCAAATCCATCCCTTTAAAGCAGATTTCACCCGACAATATTTCTACATCATGGGGAAGAAGCCCTATCAGTGATTTGCACAAAAGACTTTTTCCACAACCGGACTCTCCCGCCAACCCGACTATCTCGCCTTGATTCACGGAAAAGCTTATATTTTCAACGAGTATTGTGTTTTCCTTTTTTCCCTTAATACCTATTGTAAGGTTACTTACACGCAATAATTCATCAGTCAAAATTATTCACCTCTTTTTCGCCGGAATAATACACTCTTAAAGCATCTCCGAAAAAGTTAAAACTTAAAGACAGCAGCAAAATAGCTGTTCCGGGGGCAATCGAAATCCAGGGTGCATCAAAGAGGAGACTTCTCCCTTTCGATACCATTACCCCTAAACTTGTCATGGGGGCTTGCACACCAAAACCTAAAAAACTTAAACCCGCTTCAGCCAAAATCGCCCTCGGTATATCCATTGTATAAAGAACTAACAAGGTTGATGCTAAATTGGGAATAATGTGTAATTTAATAATCCCCCATTTGCTTACACCCATTGATTTTGCTGCATCAATATATAGAGAGTTTTTTATGGACAATGTTGTCGCTCGGATAACTCTTGCCGTCGTTGCCCAGCCGAAGATTGTTAAAGCCAATATCATTGATAATATACCTGCGCCGATATTGTATATAATAGCCATTGCCAAAATCATAAAAGGAAAAGACAGGGCAATATCCGTTAATCTCATAATTAAACTGTCAACCTTACTGCTTGAAACTGCAGCCAATATCCCCAGCAGTGTTCCTATGACCATGTTAATAGAGGTCGGAATCAAACCCATAAATAATGAAACTC
>JAMNZB010000010.1 GCA_023622515.1 Bacillota bacterium
GTGGTCGATCTATCCCTAAGGCCTATGCAAACAGCATCTGGTGTTCCTGACATTTTTCCATGCCTTTACACCTTATAGTATAACATACTTTCCAACTGACATTTGATGACATTCACTGACATTCACTGACGATTTTTAATTTCCCGCACTTTTTTTAGGGCTTTACCATGGACTCTAAAGGCGGTCCGGATATCAAACCTAATATCTTGGGCAATCTTCTCCCAGGACTTGCCGTTGATATAGCGCATCTCCAGGATGATTTGGCTCATGGGATCATCCACCCGGGCAATGATATCCATGATTTCTGTTTTAATCCCCACCAACCGATCAATATCCTCATTGATCTCTTTTTCTAAATCCACGATCTTGACCACTGTGTTCTCCAGGTGGCTTTTAGTATTATTGCCCCCGGACACCTTTTCTTCTCTTAAGTTAGCCGATACCTTTGTGGCCAGTGCCCTCAGCACTTCCAGTTGTTCCAGCTTGCTATTGATTCTTTTATCCAGCCATAGGGCTTGGGATAAATATTCTTTAACCCTCAAAGGTTCCCACCTCCAGTTTGCCGTTGTAATAGGTGTTTATGATATACTCCCTTCGCTTGGCATCAAGGGAGAGGATTCGTTCCATTGCTTTTAGTTGATCCAGCTCGTATTGCTTTTTAGTTTTATAGAAACTGCAGCCTTCACACTTTTTAACCTTCAAGGCTGTGCAGCTATTTCCTCTGTAAGCAAAGCAGTCTTCCATAGTTACTTCACCTCCTGATAGATTCTCGCTTTTACCGCCTTAATAAGTGCAGTTTGGGTTTTATCTTTTCTCTTTAAAGCCTCCCTGACATCTTCATCAATGGTGTTTTGGGTGATAATGTGGTGAATGACAACCGTGTTTTTTTGGCCCTGCCGCCAGAGCCGGGCGTTAGTTTGCTGGTAAAGTTCCAGACTCCAGGTAAGGCCAAACCAGATTAAGGTGCAGCCACCAGCTTGCAAATTCAAACCATGGCCTGCAGAGGCTGGATGGATGGCTGCTACCGGGATCTCCCCTTGGTTCCACCGCTTAATGGAGCTTGTGCTTTCAAGTTTTTCTGCGGGGAATCTCTCTAATATCCGCCCCAGATCATGCTTAAACCAGTAAGCGATTAAGACCGGTTTGCCATTAGTCGCCTCGATTAGATCCTCTAAGGCATCAAGCTTGCGGTCATGTATCTCCACTACACTGCCATCTTCGTCAAAGCGATAGCACCAACTCTTGTTGCAAAGTCCGGTAGTAATCCGCCTCTTTGTCCGACAGTTTAACGGCCACTTCGTTCATCACCAGTTCCGGTAGCTTCAGATAGTCTGTGTTCTTCATGCTGATGGTGATATCTGCGATGCGCTTGTAAATTGCCTGCTCTGCCCCGGGCTTTGGTTTGTAACTGAAGATGATTTGCTGGTTTCTTTTATCCGGCACAAAGTAGTCCTCCCTATACCGGCCAATAAAGCGGCCCAGCCGGTGGCCCATATCCAAAAGACGAAACTCTGCCCACAAGTCCATTAGGCCGTTGGCTGATGGTGTGCCGGTGAGGCCCACAATCCTTTTTACCTTGGGCCGCACCTTCATCAGGCTTTTAAAGCGTTTCGCCCGATGTGACTTAAAGGAACTTAGCTCGTCAACGACCATCATGTCGTAATCAAAAGGAAGGCCGCTTCTATTAACTAACCAGTCCACGTTTTCCCGGTTAATGATGTAGATATCTGCCTTTTGCATAAGTGCCGCTTTACGCTCCTTTTCACTACCGGTGGCAACCGAATATGTAAGACCTTTTAGATGATCCCATTTCTCAATTTCGGCCGGCCACGTGTCTCTGGCCACCCTTAAAGGTGCCACCACCAGAACTTTACGAACTGTAAAACTATCCAAGGTCAAATCAAATATGGCCGTGAGGGTGATAATGGTTTTGCTAACCTAAGCCCATATCCAAAAATATCACCGCCACCGGATTTTCAAGAATATAGTTAGTGGCATACTGCTGATATTTATGTGGTATGAACTCCATCTGACATCACCTCCGCAAGTACCTTTTTTATCTCAGTTGCATCATCTAGCACATAAACCTTAAAACCTAGGTGCCGTAACATTCGGTGTCTTTTTATTTGTAAAGGACGAGGCTTCATCCCGGGGCTTTTAACTTCAACAAAAGCCATCTTGCCTTTTGGCAGTAACACCAGGCGATCAGGCATACCGGCAAGGCCCGGACTGATAAACTTTGGTGCCATGCCCCCCGCTGCTTTTACTGCTTTGACCAGCTTTTGCTCAATATGTTTTTCGCCCATGCCTTACCTCCTTGGCGTCAGGGATTAGGCAGGGGTGATGGTCGTGATGGTCATATATATAACTTTTTATATATAGTCTTTTTTTAAGCCCTTAAGAAAACTTTATAATATGACCTACTCCTACCTACACCCAAAAAGAAAATGACCTAATCCAGGAAATCCGATTTTAGCTTTAAGCCCCTCACGATCACTCCAGTCTTTTTTCTGTGTCTTATAAACCCCGCTATATCAAGGGCCGTGTAAAAATCAGTAGTGCTCCTGGTGTATTCACCTGTCCTCATACAGAAGGCCCGGTACTCGCTATAAAGCTCACCCGACTTTTCCGTAAAGATTTTGTCTAGCTCGCAACATTCCTCAAGGAAATGGGCCAGCCAATCATTATTTTCTTTATAGGCTGAAACCGCATCGCGCACTTTCCCTGGGAGTTCTATCCTGTAACCGGCTTCAATTACTTTTTTCGCACCCTTAATAATCCAGCTAAGTATGGCCCCGCCAGCCTGGGTAAACAGGTAATCGCCATAGTTTTTAATATCGTCATGGCCTTCGATCTTGGCGGCAAAAGGGATGACGATAAGCCTCCTCCAAGTGCCGGTATCAATGGCCCCTACTTTTGGCAGGTGATTGGTATATAAAACTAGAGTGTGGCTGGGGATATAGCTGAAAGGGTCTTTATATTTCTTTTCCGCATAAATCTCGTCAGTAGAGCAAAGCTGCTTAACATTGGAGGTGCTAAGGCGCATACCTTCCTCCATTTCTGCCGCCAGCAGTAGCCTTTTTCCTTTGGCTTCCGCAAGCTCCGGCTTTACATTCCTACGGCAGCCTACGGTCAGAATGTCGGCAGAGATATTGCCGCTATAGCTACCAAGCACCCTGGAGATTACGTTCCAAAAAGTAGATTTGCCGTTTCTGCCCTCGCCATAGGCGATAATTAAAGCCTCCACGTAAACCTTGCCAATGGCAGCTAGACCCACTACTTTCTGCACATAATCGATTAACGATTTATCCTTTAGGAAAAAGGTGTTGAGGGCATCCATCCATTTATCCATACCGGCTGTACCCGGTTCCACCGCCGTTTCTTTGGTGATGAAATGTTCAGGGTTATGCTCCACCCTGGCCCCGGACCGTAAATCATAGGTGCCCTTGGGAGTATTTAATAAAAATTCGTTCGTATCAAGATCGCTCTGCCTTATTTCCAGCATGGGCCGGACCTCTTTTAACGATGCCGCTATGAACCTCGAATCCCTCCGCTTGATGGCATATTTCCTGTAAGCGGTAGCCGCTTCATACATATCGAAGGCATGGGATTGCTGTTCATTAAGAGTGCCTGCTGCCTTTTTACTCCCCATAGTGGCCAGCAGATCTGCCGCCCCGTTTTTCACCATTTCATCCATTGCTTTTTTCATTTCGGCTCTGGCTTCTACCAATTGCCTGCTGGTAAGCTCCTGCGCTATGGCCTGGGCTTTAGGTTTTGATTCCTCCCAAAAGCTGCCGTTGTAGACGATAAAATCTGTAGCCGGGGAATACCTCAACCTGTTTTTATATTCCCTGGCCAAAACAACTGCCTGTCCCACATCTGAAAAGTCTGCTGGCTTTAACACAGTGTCTGAGTTGTAGACCTCCGGGGGAATGTATCCGGCTTGGACAGCTACCTTTTTCCCAAAGCTGACTGCGCTATTCCAGATAGTATTTAATTCGCTGTCCTCTAGGGGTGGATTGCACCTCTTTGCCTGTTTAAGAAACCGGGAATGGGCTTCTTCTGTATTACCGAAGCGCTTAATTACCTTTCCGGCATAGTGGCTCATGGTACTATTGCGTTTTCCCTGGGGTATTTCTTCTTGGGTCTCATCCCACTTTGTAAAGCCGCTATCTTCCAAAAACCAAGCTCTGTCCATTTGCCCCGGAGAAATCTCAACTTCTCCCTTATCTGAGCCAAAGATAAACCGGGCACTATCAAGGGCGTTAGTATCAAAGAAGGGGAATGTTGCCGCCACTTCCTGCTTAAGGTCGGTATATTCTGCCTGGTCGGTAATTGTTGGAGTCGTAAAATACACATGGAACCTGGGCCGCGGTGATTTATTAGCCTTTTCTCTCAGGTGGTTTCTGCTGTAAGCTATGGCATAAGACACCCCGGGAAAGGCTATAGCAACATCCGCAGCAGAAACCCAATCTTTTGGATCATCTGAATGATCGTTGTCGCAATCCAGAACAATGTTATCTGCCTTTATAAAGTTGGTGTTGCTTCTGTAGTTGTCCTTGTATTCCGCACTGACATGGTCAAACCTAATCGCTTCCACGAAGGAATCCTTATCTTGAACCACCACTTTTTTAGGATAAAGGCAGTTTTGGAGGTTTCCTGTGCAGTTAGCTGTATAGAGCGTAAAGGCGATCATCTGAAAACCTCCTCACATCTGGCGTTAAAATATCTAATAGGCATACTCCGCTTTTTTGCCTTGGTGATTTCCCTAGCCATACCGCTACTGATACGGTCACCAAACACCCATAGCTCATCGCATTTCCCGAGCAAAATAAGGGCAAACTGAATGCCTAACTCCCTCTCTTGCCAATCCTCATCCTCCATAAACTGGGGGTAGAGAAGGTGCGGCGCTAAAGGAATACATCCCTTACTTACAGCCAGTCTGCAATAACCCCGGGCCCTTTCTGTGTTTCTTTCTGTGTCACCGGCAAAAGGTGATGCAATATAAACTAAGGGGCGATAAACCTTGCTTGCTTTTTCTAGGGACTTAATCGCTTCGTAAGGAGTGGGGTCAGGATAACCTTCACTATTGAATTTGCTTATATTCATGGTTTAACCCCACCTTTACGCCGATCTTTCCATAAGTTTTGTTTTATACCATTCCAAGTAGCGCTTCCGCTGTTGGTAGTCCGGAACCGAAACCAATAAACCGATATCAACCTTTTGCAGCGTTTCTACCATTTTAATTTGCTCATCAGTAAGGTATGGACGGATACTTTTACCCTTTTCGAGACCGTGGAGCCTCCTTATCTCTTTGGCCGACATCCCAGTAACGATGCGGTTGATCATGTCGCACTCATTGCTAAAATGGTACGGCTTGGGGTTTTCATGCAGTAAATTGATGTTTTCCGTTAACAGCGGGAATTCTCTGCGGGCTGTGACTAGGGTTTTAATAAATTGTTCCATTTCATTAAAACGCCTAATATATAGTTCCTTGAATTTCATAGCCTTTTTACCTGTGTAGCCCATCACTAAAATCGTAAAACCGTCTCGGGTCATCATGTAGCAAGGCAATTTTCTTCCAGTACTATCCTTGTAATAAGCCGGCTCAAAATTGGATGTAGCGAATTCTTTACTCAATCCAGAATTGGTGTCAGTGATTTTGGCTATGTCCCGCAGCACATGAAAATGCTCTTTTTCAAAAAACCGTGCCACATATAGACTGTTTACCCTTGCAATATCCCGGGTATCAGCAAAGACCCCATATTTATCTGCCGGAATTAACTCCTTCATCTATTTCCCTCCCATCATAATTAGAGTGGCGGTTTGGCAACCTGCCCTCTAACATACACAGGACACTTACAGTGATTTTGAGTATCCTTTTAATAACCGGCTTAAATACCAGTCAGCCTTTTTAAGATCTTCAAGGCCGTTTTTATGTTCAAAGCGGGAAATATATTTAATTACATTGCCAACAAGGTAGCCTTTAAACTGCTCCTTCGTTAACTTGGCCTCAATGTAGTCGATGGTCTCAATGCCGCCTATTTTGTAGTGATCAGGATTGATTTTGCTGTCCATCTACTGGCCACCCCTTTTAGGGCGATCAATCTTTTTGGTAAAAATCACATTCAAAACCTTCTGCCCTAAGTAGTAGCTCCTTGGCCCAAGGTGGGGTCTCACTCATCACTTGGCATATTTCCTCAGTTGACACTTCCCTTGGGGCTTCAATGACGATCTCGTCGTGAATGTGCATCACAATGGGGAGATGCTTAAGATTTTTCATGGCATGGCTCAAAAGATCCCTACTGATGGCCTGAACGACGTTTTCTACAAATTTCGGCCCGTAGGATTCCACTCGTTCCCACCTTCTGGCCACACCAGTGCCTTCGTAGGTCACGCAGTCTGAGCCAAAACGATTGGTGCCTATGCGGGGTTTTACATATACAAGACGCCTTCTGGAAGGTAGGGTTATAAAGAGCATCCCGCTTTGATAGTAAAAACGGATGCCCTGGATTTCTGTTGGAGTACGTTCCCTAACCGCCCTCATAGCAGCCCGGTCAACATCCCACCAAAAGCGGACGATGTTGAGGTTAGCGGCCCTCCATGTTGTAACTAGGGGCTGTAGTTCTTCTTCTGTTAACCCCATTTCCAGTGCACCCATGGCCTTGAGGGCGCCTATTGAGCCGCCATAACCTAGTGCAAGCTCGCTTATTTTCCCTTTTTGCCGCAGATGGCCGTTCACTCCATTCTTTACTACCGGCACCTTAAACATCTTGGATGCCGAGGCACAATAGATATCGCCGCCGGTAGCAAAAACCTCATTTCGCCAACGCTCTTTGGCCAGCCAAGCGATAACCCTGGCTTCAATAGCCGAGAAGTCTGCCACAATGAATTTACAGCCATTTTTAGGGATAAAGGCTGTCCTAATTAACTGTGACAACAATTCCGGAACTGAGTCGTAAAGCAGCTTCAAAGCAGAAATGTTGCCCGAGCATACTAAGTCTCTTGCTTCTTTTAAATCAGGCATGTCGTTCCTTGGCAGATTTTGTGGTTGTAGAAGCCGCCCGGCCCACCTACCGGTACGATTAGCCCCATAAAACTGAAAAAGTCCCCGAGCACGGTTATCTCTACAAGCCACATTTTCCATGACCTGATACTTTTTCACTGATGATTTAGCCAGTTGCTGGCGCAACAACAGCACTTCTTCTAAGGGTTTAGGCGCCCTTTTTATGAGATCTGCCACTGCCTTTTTACCAAGAGTGTCTGTTTCAAGCCCTCTTTCCTTTAACCATTCTTTTAACTGCTGTACGGAGTTGGGGTTTTCTAATCCGGTCAGATTTTTCATCCTTTCAAGGATTTCAGTGCGGGTGCTTCCATCAGCTTTAATGGCGTTTTGAACTAAAGTCATATCCAAAGTTACGCCCCGGTCGTTTATCTCCTGATCTAAATGGAATTCCTCCCACACACTATTCGGGACGGGGAACTTGGCCAATTTTTTCTGTATGGCTATTTCCACCTCCACATCCCGGGCGTTATAGGCTTTAAACTGCTCCCATCTAACAGGGTCATGGCAGGCCAGGTTTCTTGTCCTTTGACCGTTAGCGATTGTAGGCCTGCACGGGGTGCAAAAGTATTTAATTAGGTCTTTGCCCTCCGTCAGCTTTTGCTTCTCCAGCCCCAGTACTGCACCCACACCTTCCAAAGAAAGGGGCAAGCCCAAGTAGGCAGACCAAACCATGGAGCATTTCCAGGACCTAGGGTCGAGGTATTGGCCGTGGGAAAGCCCGAGCCACATGGATAAGCAAATGCGTTCAAACTGGCTATTAAAAGCCCATTTAATGACGCCGGGGTCTTTTAGTGCCCGTAATACTTCCTCTGGCAGATTTTCACCAGATGCCAAATCTACTACCCTAATCTCTCCGCCATCAATGCTGTAACCAAACAGGAGAATTTCAAAATCAGGGGATTCAGCATATTTATAAACACCGGCCTTTTTAAGATCGGTGCTAGAAAATGTTTCAATATCAATTTCTAGTGTTTTCATTAGGCACTCCTTTCCTTTTAGAGTATTGGGCAGCGAGGCATAACCCCGCCGCCCTTATTTACCAAACCGCTAGGAAAGGAAATCCTCTTCAACACCAGTAGCAAAGTCATCCTCCGGCCTGCTTTTGCCACCCAGGGGTTCACCGTCTTCAAGCTTTTGTAGATTTTGCAGGGCAGCGCTTACCCCCCGGGAGCCGTTGGTGTTGTAAGCGAAAAACACGATTGAGGCCCTACCATAGCAACCGGAATAAAATTCACTTTGATCCATGATGGTGTTTAGGTTTTCGTCTACGATTCCCGGCCTGGTATTGCTGCTTACATTAATAAAATAGCTCTTGGCGTAAGCCTCATCATCCGCCCTATCTACATCCCCGTCCCGCAGCGGCATTCTTAAATTGACAGGCATCTTACCGCCCCACTTATGAGCCCCTTCCTTTTTAACCGTCTCAATAGCCCTATTAATTTTAGTTAGTGTCTTTTTATCCGATTTAGGGATAATGAGGCTGACGCTATACTTGGGGGTACTGCCATTAACTGATTTGGGTTCAAAAACATTGGCATAAGAAAACCTAACCTTACCCGTAATTACCTTCATTTATATCTCCTCCTCAAAATCTTGTTTTGCCGTATTAATAGCTGGGCGTTTATCATCTGCCGGCACTAAAGTCGGTTTACCCGGGGGCTTTTCCACAAAATTGCCGAGCAGCTCGGAAAACTTAGCCTTACCCAGGCTTTTTTCCATGGCGGTGATGCCTTTCAATCTTTTTTCATAGGGGTCATAACCAGCCTGCTGAACCGCCTGGGCCGCTGCATCTTCGTTTTTATATTTGCGAATGCTCCGACCCTCAACCAGTTTCCATCCGTTCCATTCCTTGCCGCCCAGGGCAGCTTGTAAGGCATAAGTCTTGATGTCATTGGCCCAGGATACAAGGGCATCAATTCTGGCTAGGATATCTTCCACTTCATCGTCTTCCAATAAAGGGGGCAACTTGAAATCATATTGGGCCAGCTCCATATTGTGTTCAGCCCTGGCCCGGCACTCGTGTTTCGCTTTACAGAACTGGCACCATTCACCACATAGGAACTCCCCGCCGCCAGCATAGGCCAGTTTTGCTTTGGGTTTTAATTCTTCCTTACCCCAGCGGTAAAGGTCTTCCTTTTTCATGGTATAGGTGCTGATATTACTTCTGCGGGGTTGGTAGATGGTCATAGAAACTGTATCAATATCGAAGAGACAATCGAATATCTCCAAGGCCCCCAGCCCGTAGAGCATCATTTGTGGATTTCTTTCGGCCTCAACTAGAACGCCCTGGCCGTGTTTGTAGTCAACAATATAAAGAAGTCCGTCTCCGGCAATAACGCAATCCCCGGTACCAAAACCTCCTTCGGCATATCTTGAATAGTCGAGCCGCTGCTCAATGAGTACAATCGGATTAACGCAGGTTTCATTTGCCGCTTCCACCAGTTCCAAAACATAAGCGGCATAACCGTCCGCACATTCTTCCATCTCTTGGTCATGGTGGCTAAGGTCTGGAGTGGGATCTTCGGCTTCCAAGCCCAGTGCAATCTTTAGCTTGTATTCGCAAAGGAGATGGG
>JAMNZB010000061.1 GCA_023622515.1 Bacillota bacterium
ACTATTGTCGTCACCTGTAGGTGTAATCAAGCTGAGATCAACTAGGCTGTCCGTGACCGCCACATTCGTCAGGCTCACGTTGCCTGTGTTCGTCACCGTTACCGTGTAGGTAATTACTTCGCCAATGGCACTAAACGTCGTCTTGTCGGCACTCTTTACAACCGTCAGCAATGGTGTTGCTTTTTCCCATATGGCATATAGCTCATTCTCACCATTATTATCTACAATAACAGAGGTGCCGGGTTGATACGTTGTTCCTGACCCATTCGCCAGGGTATTCCAGCCCTTAAAGAGATAGCCTGATCGAGAAATACCAGTTGTTGCTAATTCTAAAACTGAGTGAGTTTCATTATTAGACAAGTTAACTACATGGGGGCCCCCCGTACCTTCGTTTGCATAATAAGTAATTTTAGTTGGCGATGGCTCAGGACCCCACTGAGCAATTAAGGTGATATCTGCTGTCATCAAAATTCTTTCGCCGGGATAATAGATTGTTTCGCCGGCACTATCTTTCCAGCCTAAAAATACCTTGTTAGCAGGTGGAGTTGGTTCAGACATTGCTATTGCATGTGAATTAGGGGCATATATTTTATTATCAACAGGGGCTGTTCCGCCACCATTGGAATTATAAGTGACGCTATATCCACTACCGGGCAATTTAGGATACAACACGACACCGGTTTCCATAACAGGAGTATTAAGAGGGAATATGGTATTTTCGCTACCTACTCTACGATACCAGGTAACATCATCTTGTGTCATACCGGGTGGCAATGTGGCCTCCGGAAAATATCCGGCCTCAAGTAAAGTTTGTCCGCAATTCAATGTCACAGTGGTAGGCGTACCACCCTCCCAAATTGGATACCAAGTGAGTTCTACCGGTAGCACTTCCCACTTTGCATACAAAATAATGTTATTGGCCGGCATTTGACCGGTAAATGAGAAAGGGCTACCTCCAAGCGCTTCGTTGTCATACCACCCCTTGAATACATAGGTGATATTGTCAACCGTTTTTGTGGTAATGTCCACCTGATAGGAATCCGGAGCTCGGCCTTCCAGCGGATCTTCATACAGAATGTTGATATTATCCACAGAAATAGGTCCGCCATTGGTATTGAAAGACAGGGTGTAGATGTTCCGCTCGTAGTATGTCCTTATTACACCATTGTGCGGATATACGTAACTAGTGGAGTATGTCGGATTGGAGTTTGAGTACGGGAACCTGCCATACAACCTCTTCCAAGTAAATCCGGTCACGACTCTTCCACCAAAGAACTGTCCGGCTGTACCAGTTAAAGTCTTTATTGTGCCGATTACAACCCCGTCAGCATCCTGCTCAATAAACATTATCTGGGCACTAGTCCCATCATAACGACGAGTCAAAGCCAGATCTCTTGCCGGCATAATAGGTGCCTCGGTATGGGTAATACCATATTGACCAACAGTCATATCCCTCCAAACATAACCTGCAGGAAGATGAACTGCATTCGCATCCCAATGCTCTTTTGTTGAAGCACCAACTTTTACTATATAGCTCGAAATCAAGTCACCATTAGCCCAATGAAAACTAAACGTGAATGTTTTGCGCTGATAATACACATTAACAATAGTAGTACCGTCACCGGAGATTGTCTTATTGGTCTCACTTGCAGCAGCATTGTAGGTAAAGTTAGTAAAATCCGCCCCATAGTGAGTACCGGAGTTTGGTGTTTCAAAGCTTGCAATCGAATCCGTAGTACCGGTGGCATCGTAATAAGTGGCATAGGAATAACCGGTATCCTCCGCATTCTCAAACCAATAAATGACTCGATAGGGTGTATCGTTGCGAGGCGTCCATGAAGCGGCAAGTTCGATATCACCGGTAACAGCTGTATCTAATAAATATGGCTGGTTATTCAGCATCCATCCATTAAAATCATAACCGGCTTTGTTGCTCTCAGGAGTGAAGCCCGCAGACGTTAAACTCTCACCATTAGCTATGAATAAGGGAAGAACTTGTGTGCCGCCCTGTGCATCAAAGGTCACTTTGTGTAAATCTTTTGTTATCAGGTATAAGGTCGTATTTCCGGTAATTAGGCCGTTAAAATCATAGGCACTTCCATTTGGTTCAGCAGACCAGTGAGAAAAGCTTTTTCTGGACTCCAGTGCATCCGCATAGGAAATACCATCGGCATTGACCTGGGCATTCGGCTCAACCTCTTTTACACCCAAGACAATCGTACCGCCCTGTGTATTTTCATATACAAAGCTAACTTTGTATTTACCGGCAAACTGAGCGTAGGCAGCAATGGTCTCCGTTGATTGAACACTAACCTCTCCAAAAGTAATTGGATTGCCAGCGGTTTGGGCATCAAACCAACCTAAAAACTCAAAGCCGTACGGATGAGTCGGAGCAGCCGGTTCAAATAGTGTGTCACCATTTTTCACAATCTGCGTACTGATAGTTTGTCCATCAACTATAAAATTATACGTGTGGGTATAATCTACCGGACTAATAATACTCCGTAAACTCATTCCTTCAGAGTAATCCGTGATACCCTTTTCAGCCAGCACGGTAGTGGGTGGCATCATAGAAAAAAGCATTATAGCAATGAGCAAAAACGCTGTAAATTTCTGTAATCTATACATCTTTCCTATCTCCTCCAAAAGGTATATCAAGCCTGCCAAAGCAGAAATTTAAATACAAAAAGCCAAGTTCACACCCGGCTCTGTTTTTACACTTACTTCTCTTCAATCTCTACATCTGTGATATCCACTGCAAGCCGAAAAAGCCAATCAAGATTTTCTTCGCTAAGAACGAGGGTGTAGCTTTCTCCCTCAGCATTCAAATCTTGCCAGTCGGCATCATGCGACTTCTTGACCTGCCAGCGGACAGTGTACTCTAAGCCCTCATAGCCGGATAAACGAGCACGAAGAGTAACAATATCACCAAGCTGAGGAGCCCTTTTACTTCCCCAGTCAACATAAAAGTCCAGCTTACGATCAGGGTTTGAGGACTCTAGGTCTGCCAAGGCATCTTGACCTGCTTTACCGGATGATGCCTTATCAGGGATTTCAGCAGGCAAAGTCTCCTCCATGTCAAGACCCTCTTCTGTTTCAATCAAGTCACCGGCGTCCTCATTTGTAGAAGTTGCCTCCTCTGGCGGAGAATCTTCCTCCTCAGGAAGCATTAGCTCTTCATCACTCGGCATTAATGCGTCAAGCATCTCAAGAAGCAGAGCATCTATTTCGCCCTCATCGGCAATAACTTCTTCACCGTCAATGAATAGAATATCTTCCAGCTCTTCGACCGGAATATCTTCTGCCTCTTCATCTTTGAGTTCATCAAGGGGGAAAACATCATCTTCTGTGGCTTCCGCAACAGCTTCTATAGAAATTAATACCCTAACCAGATCTATGCTTCCGTCCGGATACACGACAATAACAAAGGCTAATTTTTGTTCTGCCACAGATGTATCCAAAACATAGTTACCAAACATTTCCTCCGGATCCTCGTATAAAGCTTCTTGATTGAATGTATCCACTTCATACTTCATATCGTCCAGGAAAAAACACCGGGTTCCTATGGGCAGTTCGCCAAGGTTGGCAATGGAGTCTTCAGCAAGGACCTCATAGCCAACTTCAACTGTTTGTTCCTTCGCTATAGGCTCAAACAGCTCCTTTTGATAGGGGTTCCTTGCTTCCTCCGCTGCTGCAAAACCCTCATTTTCTGCTTGATTTGTAGCAAAGACTTCGTTCGGCACTATTCGTATAAAAGCGAACAGTAGTAACAATATTGCCAATACGAATGCTGTATATTTCTTCATTTCAAACCTCCTCAAGACTAGACATAGCTAGTGTTCTTTATCTCAGACCTCCATGCTCTAAGCCTGCAGGTAGCACATTGAAAGCAGCAAAATGCTCTTTAGCGTTTTCTTTATATAGCAATATAAGATTCAACCTCCGAAAATCTTAACAACCTCTTAATTGTCTGTCAATTACTTATCGGAATTTTTATTATCTTATTGCTTTTAATCCATGACATTTTGACCCGTGCAAAAAGCAGCAAAATTTAGTCATCGTTAGTATAAAGAAGATTAAATCAGCCATAAAAGGAACTGCACCCCTTGTGTAACAACCAAGCTACCAACCACATACCCGCCCTTGCAGAGGAGCCAGAATCCTCTCCTTGTTTTCCGGGTCTGCCTCGGCTAATTTGTGCAAGGCAATGCGGGCTCCGGCATCCATGCCTTGGCAGCCGGCAAGCAGGATAATATCCCCTGCTGTGGCCTCTTGCAGACAGAAATCTATGGCCTCTTCCAAGCGGTCTTTTATCTCATATGATAGGTCATTCTTCTTCATTTCCTCGACAAACACAGCTTCTTCCTCGGGAAGAACTTCATCGTAGTGGCCGACCGTATCTTTTGACCGGGTTGCCACAAAGGCTTTCACCCTCAGCTTGGGCAAGCATTCATTCAGGGCGGTAATATTTTCCCGATTTACCGTAACACCGCGTTTACCGCGGATAGCATAGGCCATGATTAAATTCTTGTAGTCCATCTTACTCAGGGTTTCCAGGGTCATATCAATATTTTTACCATTGGCAAAATGGTCATCAAAGATGCGATATTCACCGGCATAGACTTCCTGGAAACGTCTTTCCACCCCGCCGTATTTTTCAATCGCCGTAATACAGGTGGTTAAGGGGGCCCCCATGGCCAGAGCGGCACTGATGGCCGCAAGGGCATTATAGACGGAGTGGTAGCCGGGTACTTTAAGTTTTAAAGGATATCTGCCTTGGGGTAGTTTTCGCAGGTCTGGCAGGCCTCTCTTGGGTTCATTTTTTGCCTTTCTATGCAATCGACTCGTATCAATTAGCAAATCAAACTCGGCAAAACCTGTGGATAAGTCAATATTCTCCGCACGGACATCGGCTTCTTTTGCTGTGCCGAAGCGTAAGATACGACAGGCTAGTTCATCAGCCAGCGAACGGCTATATTCATCATCCTGGTTTAGAATGGCAACAGCTCCCGGGACAAGCCTATCCAAAACTTTTCTTTTTTCGGCAAAATAGGCTTCCATACTTCCATGATAGTCCAGGTGCTCACGGCCTAAGTTGATAAAGGCAATCACATCAAAGTCTGTGTTTTTCGGCCGGTGTTGGTGAATTCCAATGGAGGATATTTCCATAACGGCATGTTCTATACCGTTATCCACCATATCGCGGAAGTAGCCCTGTAAGTCAATAGAGTCCGGTGTTGTCATATGGGATTCGATTTCTTCATTGCCTGCTTCATAGGAGACAGTCCCAATTAGGCCACAGTTATAGCCGGCCGTTTCAATAATGTTACGATACATTAGACTTGTTGTCGTTTTTCCATTAGAACCGGTAATACCACAAAGTTTTAAGGCGCGACTGGCATTTCCATAAAATCGCGAGGCAAGGTCTGCCTGAAAAGACCGGGAATTGCTGACTAATACTTGTGGTAAATCAAGCGTATTATTTATTTCTTCGACAACAGCAAGCAGGGCACCCTTTTCTTTTGCCTCAGGCAAATAGGCATGACCATCTGTTTCAAAGCCGCGTACGGCAATAAAAATGTCCCCTGCTTCCAGCTTACGAGAGTCAATCCTAAGATTCTTCACCGCTTGGTCGGCAAGTTCTCCCCAAACATCGGGTGTTTTTAGAACAGCTAACCCTTTAAAAAGATCCGCAACTTTTACCGCTTTTTTTGGCATGGTCTATATCCTCCTCCACTGTATGCATATATATAGATGATGTTTTTTGCTTGCAAAGTAAAGCGTACATCATAATTCCATTTATTTTGTCATATTACATTAAAATAGCCCCCACTTTTTCTCCAGAAAAAGAATAAGGCGGGTGGGGAAAATTTTTGCTGCCAGCCGGATGAGCTTTCCGCTCAAGGAGCTAATGGATAGGTCTTTTCCTGAATAGCTGTCCTTTATTGCTTTTTCTACAACATCCTCCGGCTTTTCTAAGCCGAGATTTTTCAGATTCCTGGTCTGCTCTGACATATTGGCGTGAGACAAAAACTCTGTTTCCATCAGGTTAGGACACACACAAAGCACATTGATACCCCGTTTTTTCCACTCTTGGTGGAGGGCACGGGAAAAATGCAGCACGTAGGTCTTGGATGCGGCATAGCTGGCGTAGTTGGGCTGGGGCAAAAAAGCAGATACCGAAGAAATCTGAAAGACATGGGAATCTTTTGCCAGATATGGAGAAAGAAGATAGGTCATTTTTTCCAGGGCAAAAATATTAAGTTGGAGACAGTTATTAAGGCTAACTTCTTCCTGTTCAGAAAAGCAGCCCTGCTTTCCATAACCGGCTGAATTGACCAAATATTTAACAAATACATTGGCTTTCTGACTTTCCTCTTTCAAGGCTTCCATAATCTTCCGGTAGTTCTCTTCCTCCAGCAAGTCCAGGGCGAATATCCGGCAAGGCAGGTCCAACTCAGCGGCCAACTTTTCCAAACGTTCCCGGCGTCTGGCCAAAAGCCACAACTCATCAACGGCCTTCTCGGATGAAAGCTGAGAAATCTGCCGGGCAAACTCCTCACCTAATCCCGACGAGGCCCCGGTAATAAGGGCAATTTTTTTTACCGAAAGGCTTGTCTTGCAATCTGTCATTTTGTCAATCCCGTAAATCCTATTATACCTGTTATCTATTAATCTATTAAAATCCCCCTCCTTTAAAAAGAGGGAAAACTTCTATAATTAGGCTGGCATAAAATCTAATGCCATACTAACAAAAAGAGACTCTTCCCTCAATAATTCCTTTTTCCTTTGACAGGCAATATTGTCTCGGCTAGACTTCAGTTATAGACCAACAAAATATTTGCTAAGTCTGTGAGGATTAGCCTTTGAGGAAGGGCTAACAGAATGTCCTCAAGACTTTACATGAGGAGGTATGTATGATTAGATCTTTCCAAGAAATTGTGGATGCGTTAAAGAAAGAAAAGGCACCGAAAATTGCTGTTGCCGCTGCCGCTGATGACGATGTTTTAGCCTCTGTCTTGCACGCAAAAAGAGAAGGTATTGCCGAGCCGATTCTTATCGGTAGTAAAAAGGACATTGAGGACCTTGCCAAAGAGCACGCTTTTGACATCTCGGCCTGTGAAATCCTTGATGAGGAAGACCCGATAGCCGCTTCTGCCCTGGCTGTAAAACTTGTCCGAGAGCAAAAAGCGGACACCCTGATGAAGGGTCTGGTCGGTACTTCCGTGGTCCTAAAAGCCGTGCTTAATAGAGAAAGCGGTATTCGCTCAGGCAAGCTCCTATCCCACCTGGGTATGTTTTATAGCGAAGCCCAAAAACGTTTTCTCTTTATCAGTGACGCTGCGATTAATATTGCACCGGATGTTGACACCAAAGAAAATATCATCAACAACACTGTCCGGGCAATGCATCTTCTAGGCTATGAAAACCCCAAAGTTGGTTGTATTTGCGCCTTGGAAAAAGTAAACCCGGCCATGCCGGCTACCCTTGATGCGGAAGAGCTGGTCAAACGAAATCAGAATGGGCAAATCAAAGGCTGTACGGTTTCCGGACCCTTTGCCCTGGACAATGCACTCTCTACGGAATCCGCCAAGTTAAAGGGTGTTTCCTGGGCAAATGCCGGGGAAATTGATTTTTTACTCATGCCACAAATTGAAGCAGGCAACGTCTTATACAAGGCACTAACCACGATTGCTAAGGTAGAAGGAGCGGGGGTGGTCCTTGGCGCAAAGGTGCCGGTCATTTTAAGTTCACGTGCGGATAGCGAAGAGACCAAGTTTAATTCCATTGCTCTCGCCTCTTACCTGGCTGTGAAGGCAAAAAAATAAGATAAGATTTGAAGGAATAATGGCTATTCTGGCAAAAAATAAGCTGTAATTGATTAAAGGAGATAATAAAATGCACCGTATTCTAGCAATTAACCCCGGATCCACATCCACGAAAATATCTATTTATGAAGATGAAAAAGAGATTCTAACCAAAAGCCTTCGTCACGAGAAAGAAACAGAAAAATTTAGTAAGGTAATTGACCAACTTGACTTTCGCAAGGGGCTCATTTTAGATTTTCTTAAAGAAGCAAACTTTGAACCGGATGACTTTTCCGCCATTATCGGTCGGGGCGGTTTGCTCCATCCTGTTCCCGGTGGAACCTTCCGTGTTAACGAAGATATGCTTGAAGATCTCGCCTCTGCAAAGTACGGCTCCCATGCCTCAAATTTAGGTGGTATTTTAGCCCACACTTTGGCTGACGGAAAGATTCCTGCCTACATTGCCGACCCTGTGGTTGTGGATGAGAAAATACCTGAAGCCCGCTATTCCGGTTGGCCTGAAATTGAACGTATCTGCATTTCACACCCCTTAAACCAGAAGGCCGTCGCTAAACTCTGGGCCAGAAATCGCGGGGGCAGGTACCAGGACTTCAATTTCATCGTTGCCCATATGGGGGGCGGCCTGTCTGTAGGCGCTCACGAAAAAGGCCGAATTATTGATGTCAACAATGCCCTTGACGGGGATGGCCCCTTCTCTGCCGAGCGGAGTGGCGGTTTACCCATGCGGGGCATGATGGATTTGTTTTATTCGGGGAAATATCCTCAAAGAAAAGATTTAAACGATACCCTTGTCGGTAAAGCCGGCTTATACGCCTATCTGGGAACAAAGGATGGGGTAGAAATCGTAAAGCGCATTGAGGTCGGTGATGAAAAGGCTATTGAGGTGATTAAGGCCCAGGCCTACCAGGTGGCTAAGGAAATCGGCTCTTGTGCGGCCGTATTAAAAGGCGATGTTGACGCCATTATTTTAACCGGCGGCTTGGCCTACAATAAATATTTCACGGATTGGATTGGCGAGCGGGTTTCCTTTATTGCCGAACTTGCCGTCTACCCTGGAGAAGTGGAGATGCAGGCCTTAACTCTTGCCGCTCTTGAAGCTTTACGTGGCGAATGTGAGGTCATTGAGTACCAGAAATAAAATTTATTTGAATACTATACATGCTAAAAACAGGGTTTTAGAAAACCCTGTTTTTTCTAGACAGGAAATCCCTTTTTCCGCTACACTTAGCCAATGAAAAATAAAAAGAAAAGAAAACTGAATCCGTACAAAAAGGGCTATTACAGTACGCTCTTACTGTTAGCCCTCTGCCTGTTTCTCCTTTTCCTGACCCTCCTTTTTATTAAGCAGCCATCTCTTGTCCAAAAGTTGCAGCATAGACTTTATCAGGGAAACGATGTAAGGGTGGAGTGGCATGAGGAAGAGCTGGAAGCCAGGCTTGACAAGACCAGGTCCTTCCGCATCGCCGATATTGTAGAGGGGCTCGTTGAGGATATCGAGTATACCCCTTCCCTTTTGCTCATTAACAAAGAGCATCCCTTGCCGGCAGATTTTACAGCCTCCGTAATTTTTGATGACTATACTAAAATCACCTTTCACCCGCTTTTAAGTGACCCCTTCTATGAACTTTCTCAGGCAATTCAGGATAGGTTCGAAGAAGTCCTTTACATTTCCTCAGCCTACCGTAGTACAGAAGAACAAGCCGCCCTTTTCGAAGAAGCACCGGAAAGCGCACAGGCCCCCTATTCCAGCGAGCATGAAGCCGGGCTGGCCCTTGATGTTTTGGTGTTTGAACACGCCGGAAAAAACTTCATTAATCATCCCGTGGGTCGCTGGGTCAACGACCATGCCTTCCGCTACGGCTTCATTATTCGCTACCCTTTTGGCCGGGAAGATATTACCGGCATCCCTTTTGAGCCTTGGCACCTACGTTTTGTGGGCAACCCCCACGCTACAATTATGAAGGCCAGGGGCCTTGTACTGGAAGAGTATATCGCCCATCTCAGACCGGGTACCCTCTACCTAGTAGATGACTTCTTTATTTATAGGACCCCTGCAGAAACTTGTCACTTACCCTATCATGCCTATGATGTAAAAATATCACCGGATAATCTCGGTAACTATATTCTATGGGGGAAAATAAAATGAAGCATATTGTCTTTGTCGCTCTCGACGCTCGTTTTACACACTCTAACCCGGCAATACGGAGTATTTTGGCTTGGGTCAATACGCATGTGGCTAAAGAGAATTTGCCGGCAGTGACCTTCTTGGAGCAAAACATTAACCAACCTTTTCAGGCCCTCTTGGCTCGCTTGTATGAAGTAAAAGCTGATGCAATTTTTTTCTCCACCTATATCTGGAATGTTGAACTTGTTTTTGATATTTTGCCTGAATTAAGGCAGATTTTACCGGATGCCCTGCTCGGTGTAGGAGGGCCGGAAGTCGCCTATACCGCAGAGGAGCTGCTAAAAGAGAATGACTTTCTGGATCTTGTTTTTACCGGAGAGGGGGAAAGGGCCCTTGAAGCCCTGCTGCCCCTCTTGAAGACAGTTGAAGATCCCTCCTTCCGCCAAGGGGCCTTGGGCCTGATAGATAAGCAAAAAGACTCTTTACATACCTTTAGCTACAAAAATCCAAAAGGAAATATCGTTGTGCTTGAGAATACAGCCGTGATTGACCTGAATGACTTACCCTTCATCTATGATGAGCACTTCAGCCAATTAGACCACCGCTATATTTACTATGAAAGTTCCCGGGGATGCCCCTTCCACTGCAGCTACTGCCTCTCATCCATAGACGACATGGTACGTTTTCGAAGCCTTGACAAAGTCTTCAAGGATATCGATTCTTTCCTTGCCAACAGGATAGCTCTGGTTAAATTTATTGACCGAAGCTTTAATTGTAATCCCAAACGGGCCAGGGCCATTTGGCAATACATTCTTGACAAAACTCCGGTAAGCATCGGCAATAGTCAGGCAAAGACCCAACCGGCCTCCGGGAGGGGGAAAAGCAAGGCTCCCGCCTATACTCGTTTCCATTTTGAAATAGAAGCCCGTCTGCTTGAAGAAGAGGACTTTGCCCTACTTGCCGCCGCCCCGCAGGACCTCTTCCAATTTGAAATCGGTATTCAGAGCTTTAACCCCCAGGTCCTCAAAAACATTCGCCGCTCAACAGATACAGAGAGTATTCTTACGGCTATTCAACGACTAACAGATAAGGGCAATATCCATTGCCACGCCGACCTGCTCTTTGGTCTGCCGGGCCAGGATTTAAGCTCTATTGCCAGATCCTTTCGTATTATTTTGACCAGTAGGGCCGACAAAATACAGCTTGGTTTTCTCAAGGTCTTAAAGGGCACCCCCATGCTCGAGGAGGCCAAGAAGCGTGAGTTTAAATGGCAAAAAAGGGCCCCCTATGAAGTCCTGTCTACGGATGGGCTTTCCTTCGGCGACCTTTGCGGCCTCAAACATCTGGAAGCGGTTTTTGAACGCTTCTGGAACAAGGCACTTTTCCCGCGAAGTATTGAAGAAATCACCCTTCGGAACGAGTCCGGGGGCCGGCATGACTTCCTCTACTTTAATTCCCCGGAGCCCGCTCTGAGTGAGGGTCCTTCTTTTGACAGCTTTGATTTTTTCCATGAGGCGGGCAGGTATTTTAATCAAAAGGGGTATTTAAGTCGGTCTCTTTCACAAAATGAATTTTTTTACCGCTTTTATGAATTCTGTCTCTCCTACGGTCTCAGCAAAGACAGTCCCCTGTGCACGGCCATCCGGGAAGACTATGTTTCTTTACCTAAAGGCAGCCTTGGTTCTTTTGAAAAATTGGAAGAACTCTACCGCTAATCGTCCCTAGCAAATAATCAAAAGCTGTTTAGAATCTTGAACTAAAAAAAGAAAGAAAAAATCTTCCCGGCTAAATAAAAACAGCCTTCTTCCGAAGGCCGTGGTGTTTAACTTGTTTTACGATTAAGCTTCAGAAATTGCGTCTACCGGGCAAACTCCTACGCAGGCTCCACAATCAACACATGTATCCGGATTGATTTCATATTGAGCATCACCTGCTGAAATTGCGCCTGTTGGGCAAGTTCCTTCACATGCACCACACATAATGCAGTCACTTGAAATTAAATGTGCCATATATTTCCTCCTTTGTTCAGTAATACTACCTTCTTATTTTACTAGTAAAATTTTTACTTGCTTTACTGGTAAAATTCTTTACAAGAACATTATGACCAACAAAAAGCCGGTTAGTCAAGACTATCCCTATTTTTTTATCTTTTTATTTATTTACTGCCTTTGTTCTATCCTCCAATCTGCTGAAAAGATAGGAGATAAGGACCCCAAGCAAGAGGAAAAGAATACAAATCAGAATAGCCTGCCATAAGCTCAAGCCCATTTCCAGCAGGCTTTCTTCTGCAAGAGAAGGGCTGATAACGGTTGGACCAATAGCCAAAGAAGAGCCGACCACAAGGCCGAGGATGGTATGATAAATAACGCTGTACTTTCTATCCAGCAAATAGTTGATGGGTTTGGCCAGTAGAAGTACAGAACAAACAGCCCCTAGTGCCAGGGGAATGATAGCTTGAAACTCCAGTCCTTTAATGGCATCCGACATTTTTTTATAAAGGCCGAAATAAAGCAGAAAATTAGAAGGACTCAGACCCGGAACAATGACACCTAAGCCCACAAGGGCACCAACCATAAACCAGACGAAAGAGTTTGTCTCTACGGTAAAAAAAGTTCTTTCTCCAAAAAGCATGGTGCTAAAAATAAAGAGGGAAGCCAAGATCATATAGGCAAAATCGCTTGCCTTTCGCCCCTGAATGCCGGCCTCTGTGTAGAGGGAGGGAAAGGTGCCGACGACCAGGCCGATAAAAAGACAGGTGAAAAAGGCTTCGTAGGCACCAAGGGCGGCAGATACAAAAAAAGCAAAGAGAAAAATTCCTAAGACTCCCCCCAGGCCCAAGGGTAAGAAGTAGCTGATATTTTTTTTCAGCTTGTAAAAGGGCCTGCCTAAAAATCGCATAATCGGAGTGTAGACTTTAAAGATAACAGCCAATACTCCCCCGGATAAACCCGGAAGTATGGCACCAATCCCGATTAGTATACCCTTGAGAAAGCGATAAAATGCTTCCTGCAAGTTGTCATTCTCAGGGGGAGTAAAACCTTTCTTTACTTGTTTCGCTTCACTAGACATCAAGACCTCTTTTTGCATTTCATTTCTATCTAATCAATACATACCGTATTTATCCGGAATATTTTTATTGCAGCCAGCTTAACCGCAATTTTTTTTCATAGCTACCGATAAATTCAATAAACTCACCCTTAAAATTTTCTTTAAAGCTCAGCACATCGGTATCAGCGCCGGTATTTTCAAAGGGACTCGAGACGGCAAACATATTGTAGCGCGACACCCCTCGCTCAAAGGCTAGCTTAAACATCAGGTCATGGATGGCGTAAACCGGAGAAAAAACAAAGCCCTCTTGGTAGGCAGCGCTTTGTAAATAGATCATATCGGATTTTGTGATAAAAAATTGTGAACAAGCCAAATTGACAGCCTCTCCATGCTCATCACAAAACTCATTGACTTGCTTTATTCTTCGCTCTGCTGCTTGAATAGCTTCTTTCAGTTCATTTTTTTTGGACCGTATGCGTTTTGTCTCTTGCCGGGCATCAAGCTCTGTAAACTCTTTGGTCAAATCAGAAAGTTCCGCCTCCAAGGTCGCCAAAGAAGTACTGCGCTCAATGTAAGCAAGGGGTACAAGCATCGACTCACCATAAATAGTGAATTCCTCTCCATGTAAGTAATTAACCGTAAATTCAGGCATGCCGGTCCGCTTAATCGTGGCCTGCATCATCCGGTTAAAAATATCCTCTTCCCCTTTTTCTAAAAAGCGGACTTGGACACCAAAGCGTTTTGCCTTCCGCATATCGTTGCGGCAGGAAGTACTGAAACTCGCTCGCAACTCTTCTTCAGACATATCGTAGAATTCTTTGACATAAAAATACTTGGCCTGAATGCCGGCTGCCTCATCATAGTTTAACGTCAGTTCAGTAAAACCCCGGTCCAGGAGAATATTTTTGTAGACTTTGGCAAGGGAATTTTCTTGTCGGCTAAGCTCATTAGAGATTCTTGCTTCTTCGATGAGCGGGGCTATGCGGAAACGAATATTGCGAAAATCTTTTTTCAGGTAAACCAATAGTTCGTCTATAAAGCGTGAAAAAACTTCCGGTTTACTTTCATCAAAAATAGGGGCAAAATATATTTCAACGGCATAAAATATCTTTTTGAAGGGCAAAAATAAAACCTTGGCTGTTGCCAAAAGTTCACCACCCTCAACGAGGCCCAGTAATTTGGCCTTAACCCCCTTGGCCTGACTTGCCCGCAAGGACTCTGCTGTTTGTTGGTGGAGACAATGCTTTGTACCAGATAGAAATTCTTTCAGTAAACCGGGTTCAATTTCCCTAATAGACATGATGGACTCCTCTTCTAAGATTGACACATAGTTATAATTGAAAAAACCTGTTGTAGCAAGGCTTTATATCATTTTTATGAAATTATTCTTGCCTATACATAGGCAACTTGTTATGATTATACCCTAAAGTTTAATGACATTTAAGTGGCCTCCTTACTTTACAAGGTAACCTCTTTAACTTATGGAAATGAAAGGAGAATCCCTTGTCCGTACTAAGAGAAAAATTTCAGGAAGTTATTTCTTCCGTCCTGCCCGTAACCTTATTTGTTGTCGTCCTGCAAGTCCTTTTCCGACCCTTAGATGGTGCTGTATTTGGACAATTTCTTTTCGCTGCCCTCATCATCATTTTCGGCCTAGGTATTTTCTTGCTGGGGGTGGATGTCAGTATCACCCCAATCGGCAACTCGCTCAGCCGGGGAATTGTTAAGAATAGCGGCATCATAGGCATTCTGATGGCCGCTTTTGCCATGGGTTTCCTCATCAATATTGCGGAACCGGATTTAATGATTCTAGCAAGAAATATTGAAACAGTCACCGAAGGTGGACTGGGCTATGCCCAACTTATGGTCATGGTATCACTCGGTGTTGGCCTTATGGTCATGGTGGGTTTTGCCCGTCTCCTGAAGCAATTCAAGCTAAATCACATATTTCTTGTTGCCTATCTCGCGGTTTTTGTCCTTGCCATCTTCAGTCCCGGAGAATATCTGGCTATTGCTTTCGACGCTTGCGGAGCAACTACAGGGGCCATCACCACCCCCTTTTTGCTGGCCCTGGCAACCGGACTTGCAGCTGTTTCCCATGAAGCCAAACGTGATGGAGCAGAAAGTTTCGGGATGGTAGGCTTGGCTTCCAGCGGGGCCATTATTGCTGTCCTGGCCCTGGGGATTTTCTCCAAGGGCGGTGAATTGATTGAACCAAATTCCGATGTTCTCTTTACAAAAATATACGGTGGCTTTTTTGCCCCTTTCCGGCATGCCGCCCTCCCTATGTTTAAGTCGGCCCTGATGGCCATCTTACCCCTATCGATAATTTTCTTCTTAGTCAACAGCTTCACCAAGGAAACCAGAAAGAGGGAATATGGGCGAATTCTGGTGGGGCTGACCTATTGTATCTTAGGGCTCACCATCTTCACGATCGGTGTTGAAGGCGGCTTTATGAGTACAGGAAGTATCATAGCCCGCCACATTGCTCTGGAATTTAAGCCCTGGTATCTTGTACCGCTCGGTTTTTTCCTGGGTATGACTACCGTCCTTGCCGAACCGGCTGTCCATGTTTTGACCAAACAAATCCAAGAGCAAACCGCAGGCGCTATTTCTAATAAGCTGGTTATGCTTTTCCTGAGTGGCGGTGTTGCCATTGCTGTGGCCCTTGCCATGGTCCGTATTCTTTTTCCCGCTCTTCAGCTCTGGTACATTCTGCTGCCCATTTATATAATCGCTATTGGGCTCAGTTTCATTAATAGCGAGCTTTTTACCGGCATTGCCTTTGACTCCGGCGGTGTTGTTTCCGGCCCGATGACAGCGACCTTTGTTCTAGCTTTTGCCCAGGGTGCCGCTGCTGCCATGCCGGAAGCCACCATCGTCCACCAGGGATATGGTGTTATCGCTCTAGTAGCCACCTCCCCCCTTATCTCTTTACAGTTGCTCGGATTAATTTATAAGGTAATTGATGCAAGAAATGAGCAAGAAAATGAAAAATCACCCGCCTAGCTATCCGCCGGGCATATCTCAGGATAATAATTATTCCAGATAAAACAAGGAGTAGATTATGCTAAATAACCAAACTACAAGTTCTGAGCTCCATATTCTTGAAGATTATGAGCTCCTGGTCTTTATACTAACGCAAAATAAAAGCAGTGCTTTCTTGGAAGATGTACGCAAGCATGTGACAACCGGTGCCACTGTGCTATTAGGGCGCGGCTCACGGCCGGGAAAGTTACTACACTTACTAGGCTTAAACGAAATTCACAGGGATATTATTTTAATCATTCAGCATAAAGACAAGATTGATAAGATTCTTGATTTTGCTAAAAACAGTCTCAAAATAGATAAGCCGGGGCATGGCATTGCTTTTACCATCCCCCTCTCCTATCTGCACGGCGGCTTGACCCGGGATGAAGCCGGCTTAAAAGAAACGCTGGCTAAAGGAGAGGCCATCAAATACTTCGCCTTGTGTAGCATCTTAGACCAGGGTCTGGGCGAAGAAGCTGTTAAAGTAGCCGAGCAATATGGGGCGCGCGGAGCCACCTTCCTTAAGGGAAAAGGAGGGGCGGAATATAGTTCGCACGTCTTTGACTTTCCACTCAGTCTACAAAAAGACTTTGTTCTCATGGTCCTGGAAAGGGATAAATTGAAGCAGATAGAAAATGCCCTGGAAAATCATTTCCGCATGGAGAATGAAAATACAGGTATTCAATACAGCTACCCTCTCAGCAGAGTCCTTGGCTTATATGGACAGGAGGCATAAGAATGTCACAAGTTTTACACATATTAATTAAACCGGAATTCGTCGACAGGCTCATTCAAGTTGCTGAGGAAAACGGCTCGCAAGGGTCTACCATTCTCAAGGCCAGAGGAATGGGTAAGGAGGAGCCCAAGACTTTTTTAAACATTAAAAAGGAAGAGCAAATGCAACTCGTCATCATGGTCGTTTCCTCCGAAAAAGTGAAGACTCTTTCCACTGCAATTGAGAATGAGTTTAATTTTACAAAGACAGGACTTGGCCTCATTTTTGCCGTACCTGCCCACAGCACAAAGGGAATCCAAAACAAGCCTTCTCTTTACGAGGAGGACAAGGGCTGATATACTGTGTATGTTTTCGGGGCAGGGTGAAATTCCCTACCGGCGGTATAGAAAGTCCGCGACCTCCCTAGGGAGCTGATAAGGTGAGATTCCTTAACCGACAGTATAGTCTGGATGAGAGAAAACAATTCAGTTTATCTTTTTTGTTTATCTTTTACCCGGCTTTTCTGTCGGGTTTTTTATGCCCTGAGGCAAATTTTATTCGCCAAAGGAGAAAAACATGTTAAAAAAGAAATCTGTCCGGCAAGAAGATGCCGGCGCCACACAAAAAAAACAAGTCACATCGGCTAGGGAGCGAACACGGACAATAACAAAAATAGCTATTCTCTCCGCCGCTGCCTTTATTCTCATGCTTTTTGAAGTAAGCGTACCCCTTATGCCCCCCTTTTTAAAGTTCGACTTTAGTGAAGTACCGGTTTTATTAACCACCTTTAGTCTGGGACCCTGGGCCGGCGTTGCTGTTGAAGCTATAAAAAACATCTTACACTTACCCTTCACCTCAACCATGATGGTAGGAGAACTTTCCAACTTCCTGGTCGGTGCAGTCTTTGCCCTTGTTGCCGGTGAGATTTATCGCAGAAATAAAACCCACCGCACAGCCCTAATCGCCTTAGTCAGCGGAACACTCATGTTCACAATTGTTGCCTGCCTCCTTAACTATTTTATCAATATTCCCTTTTACATCCGCGTTATGGGTTTTTCATTAGATACCATAGTCGCTGTAACAAACGGGGCCGGTAATTACCTGGTAAATGATTTGGGCACCCTCATTATGTGGGTCTTTATCCCCTTCAACCTCGTAAAAGGTTCTTTGGTCTCATTTATTGTCCACTTTTTATACAAGCCGCTGAGCCCTCTGCTTCATAAATAAGCAAAATAAAAAGACTTCGCATTACGAGATAAAAGTAATGTGAAGTCTTTTGCCTTCTTAAGGGATTTAACCCCATTCCTATAGTAAAGCTAATACTCCGCTTGCCACAGGGCTTATGCTATAGGAGCGACCAGCTCTTTAGAGAAGCTTGTCAAGCTCGGCTGCCAGTTCTTCGTAAGGGCGGGCTCCCACCAGGCTCTGCACAATCTCCCCGTCTTTAAAGAGAACAATAGTCGGAATACTCATAACTCTGAAGCGTTCCGCTAAAGACTGCTGTTCATCGACATTAATTTTTCCTACAAGAACTTTATCTTTATAAGCTTGGGCTAGTTCATCTATAATCGGGCCGACAGCTCTACAGGGACCGCACCAACTTGCCCAAAAGTCCACTAAAGCAGGCTTATCGCCATTAATAATCAATTCCTCAAAGTTTTTATCAGTAATTTCAATACTCATTTTTCTCTCTCCTTTACTTCATCTTACTTACAGTTTTTAACAGTTTTTAGCTTACGGAGTTAAACTTTTTCTCATTATAGGAAAATTCGGGAAATCTATTTGTAACAAGCGATACATCCGCCTTTAAATAAATTCTTGCAGGAGAGAATCCGGAGGAACGACAGAAGAGGCCACTTGCGGAAGCATTTCACAAACCTTGGAAAGCCTCCGTGCATCTTTAATCGCCCGATTCAAGTCTGCATAAAAGAGTCCCTCTTTTATATTATCTGACGGTCGTAAAACACCTGCCATATAGTCTCCCAGAGATTTTTTCAAGGCTTCATTTGCATAGGGAGCAACCACAAGAAATTCATAGCCGATAACCGTATTGATGTAATAATCAGCTGCTTCCAGGTAAGGCCCTATAAAATTATCCTCCTCACGCGCAATGGCCGGCCAGTAGTCAAGAGTTGACAGGGCCGTTGAACCTCGTTTACTGACATCGCGTGAAATCCGTCTTAGCTTGCGTATATCTGTTGATGACAGGGTGCGCTTGTCATGCATAAACTGGCCATGAGGCATCAAAAATATCTTGATTACGCTCTCCTCCGGAAAACCGTGAGTAATTCGCCAAGACAAGGCATGTAAGCCTTCGATCAGAAGAATATCCTTTTCTGCCAGTTGCAAAGTCCTCCCCGGCTCATAGATACGTTTACGGTGGACAAAGTCGAAACGGGGAATCGCCAGCTCTTCACCCCGGGCAAGACAGGCAAGATGGTCGTGGAGCAGGTCCAATTCCAGCGTATCGATACTTTCAAAATCAGGCCGCCCCATCTCGTCATATGAAATGGGCGTCTCATAATAATAATCGTCTAAAGAGAGTAAATGGGCGACCTTTCCTTGCCTATTAATGGAATCCATCAGCCGGTTGGTAAAGGTTGTCTTCCCTGATGAGGTCGGCCCGGAAATAAAAATAAAGCGAACTGTATCACCGGCCAGCACATCTTGCAAAACCAGATTACTTTGTTCTCGAAATTTATTTTCCTCCTGGTCCACAAAACGCGGGAAACGACTGGAGCCAAGCTGAGCTTCTAAGAACTCCAGGCTATAGACATGTAATTCCGATAGTTTGGCCATTTACTGCAGCTCCTTAACAACAACAGAATCTGCTGCAGCCTCCTGGGCAAAAAGCTCATAGCCCCCCTCGGGAGAAATAATTTGTCCGTTAACTCCTTCATACTTTGTCTGGTCACCCAAGTCCAGAAGGGCTGCCCTCTTTTCTACAAAGAAGCTAAAGTAATCTAAAGCCTCTTCTTCACTCGGCTTTTCACTTACACTGAGAACAAAGTCTGTATTTTTCATACCGAGAATTAAAAGATCTTCTCCTGCCTCTAAATTGATATCAACTTTTTCTACCAAGTCAGTCATCAGGTCATCGCGTATACGGTCCCTCCGCATAGTAAGAGGCAAAGCAATGGCAAGAAACAATATGGCAAGGCCGACAAAAGCGGAAATAGTCAGCAAGATATGCTTGCGGGAAGCATTCAGTTCAGGAATTTTTTCATTGGAGAGATTTAATTGCCGGTTCTCCGTTTCCGTTTTCGCCTTTGCTTGTTTTTGCCGAACAGCTTGCTCAAAGGCTTGTACATCAACCTTTCCTCGATAAGCAAGCGGATCTAAATTAGGCCCTGTATACTTTGGCTGTTCTTCATTAGGGAATTCGTAATTATGCGGATCCTGGGCAATAAGGAAAGCCTTTTGATTGTCAAAGACGGCATCACAATACAGGCAATGCCCTTTTTCCATTTCAGGGTCCAGCATTAATATTGAGCCACAATTTACACAACGTCCTTCTTTTAAAGCCATATCTATCTACTCCTTCAAGGTAATTTATTTTGTTCAGTTTACATTTAGCTACTTTAACATTATATTATTCTATGTAAAAGACCGCCGTCTTGCAAGAGAAAAGGTGTAAAAGCCGAATAGAAGGAGATGAGTAGTTTATTTTCTGAATTTGACATAAGCATGATGGAGCTTGCTCTTGAAGCCGCAAAAGCCGCCGCCCTGGATGGGAATGTGCCCGTTGGTGCCTTAATAAGCCGCCATGGTGAGATTATTGCCATTGCCCACAATGAGCGAGATAGTAGCCATGACCCTACAGCCCACGCTGAAATGCTGGCCATTCGCAAAGCGGCTGAAGTGCTGAAGACATGGCATTTGGAGGGATGCACCCTATATGTAACACTAGAACCTTGTCCTATGTGTGCCGGGGCCCTTATCAACTCACGTATTTCTCATCTGGTATTTGGGGCATGCCAGGATAAGTTTGGTGCCGTTATGTCTAAGATGAAACTCTTTTCCTACGATTGGAACCATAAACCTACTGTTTCCTATGGACTTTTAGCTGAAGAATCAAGTACACTTTTACAAGATTTTTTTCAGAAACGAAGGGAAGTGAAAAAGAAATTAGGTGGTCCGGCTAAGCGCCGAGAGGCTGCTTTGAATCAATGGCATTTACGCTATTTGGAGAATAATAGTAAAAGAGATGGAGAAAATTAAAGGTGTTGATGAGAGAAGATAAGGGAAAGAAGAAGGCAAAAAGTCATGTTCCCAGGAATATTCCTAAAAGACGCTCCCTGCTGGGCAGAGCTCTTATTGAGCTAGGCTTTTTTATAACGAAAACACAGGTAAATTGGCAAGTTTTCGGGCAAGAACATATCCCCCAAGCTGAGCCCTATGTGATTATTGCTAACCATGTTACTTTCATAGATGCCCTTTGGATTTTGAAAGCCTTACCGAAAGAAGACTATGCTAATACTTGCGCCATGATCGGGGCAGACTTAAAAAGCGACTACGGTCTTCTTGGAAAACTCATGACGGAAGCAGCCAGAGCTATCCCTGTTGATCGTAAAGGAACCGCTGCCGCCCGCAGCCTGATTATCGCAAAGAATGCTTTAGAGGCGGGCAATAACATTTTGATCCATCCTGAAGGAACACGCAGTAAAACAGGGAAAATTCAAAAATTTCAAACAGGCGCCGCATATTTAGGCTATAAATATAATGCTCCCATCTTACCGGTCTACATTAAGGGCGGTTATGACATCTGGCCTAGAGGGCAAAAACTTCCTCGTTTTAAAGATAAGGAAAAGAGAAAGAGAAAAGACCTCCAGCTCTTTTTCTTTCCGGCCATCAGGGACAGTCAGGCCAGCTTTGAGGACGTAAAAGAAATGAGCCGCTATCTGCAAAAAAAATATGAGGAAGTTCAAGCCGAACTTGGCCTGTAATCTTCCTCATAGTCAGGTTCAGGCCTGCCTTGCTTGTTTCAGGCAGGCTTAAATCTTGGCCCGCCTACTCATAGTCCTTATTCATCTTCCGAAAATTCTGCAGCACTTCTCTTTGCTCCGCTTCCAGGGCTTTGATGCGGTCTTTGCTCAGGAGCAAGGGTTTTTGCAACTCCTTTTCCAGTTCAACAAATTTATTCTTATCTTCTGCCAACTGTTCTTTCAGCAGCTTATTCTGCTTCCTGTAGTTGTCCTTGTACTCTTTCTTCCGCTCACTGACCTTTTCTAAAAAAGGCTTACTACTCTCTCTAAGATTGAGTTTAAACCTCATCCGCTCTTGCTTGTCCGCCTTTTTATTTTGGCTCAGTTCCTTCCGCAGTTTCAGCCTCATTGCCGAAAGCTCCTTTTTGAACTCCGGGCTCCAGTTCCCTTTTTCCGGTAAAAAGGAATGAATCTCTTTAATATCAACATAAATCCCCTTATTCAGGTCACTAGCCGTTTTTTGAAAAGTTTCTGTTCTTTCCACAACTTCCGCTTCAGTCTCCGCTCTTAATTTGATGATTTCCGCACTGTAGCGGTCGTGTAGTTCTTGAATGGCTTTTTGATAATCCGCTTGCAACGCCCGCCGTTCCTCGGCCTCTTGAATATGAAGGACATCCTCTTTTTGACTTTTCTTCAGACCTAAAATCAACATGTCATTATCAAATTCACGTTTCAATTTTTTATAAGAAGTATCATAGTCGGAAATACAAGAGACCTTCTCTTCTAATAAATCTTTCGTATCCAGTGATGAAAATTGACGAGGCGGGGTGTCAGTGTTTTTTGAATTTTTACTAATTTCAAGAATCACTTCGTCCTGACCTGCTTGCTCACCCTTTCTTTCTTTTTCCTCTAATAAGCCCTCCAGCTCATCCAAATTTACCCCGATTAAATCCCGCCAGCCAAACTTTGCCCGCTGAATTTGATCAAGAATTCGCTCTGTCTCCACATTGCGTTTTACTTTTAAGGTGGTGGTTTTAATCATATCTTGGAAGCTGTAGGCATAGGAGCGAATCCCTTTAAAACTGGGCAAAATTTTATTAATGCTCCCTATATGGTTTGCTAAAATATCCTTAACCCGGTCGGGGGAAACATCATCTTCCCTCATCTTTTCCTCATCCAAAACAACTTTAGCAGTCAAGACAACATCCCCGTTAGCTTCATTTTGACCAAAGATTAAGGAGTCTTTTACATAGTCACTCTCATTGAGGAGGCTTTCTAATTCTTCGGGAAATACTTTTTTCCCGGACGGGAGGACAATCATAGACTTGGTGCGACCTGTCAGGTAAAGGACTTGTTTTTTCTGTTCTATATAGCCCACATCACCTGTGTTAAACCAGCCATCTTCGCGGAAAGCTATGCGATTTTCTTCCTCATCCTCAAAATAGCCTAAGCACACCATATCGCCCCGGATTAATATTTCCCCGGGCTCTCCCTGCACCTCCGAATCAATAGCTATTTGCACCCCGGATAGGGGTTGACCACAGGAACCGCGAACATTGTATTGAGTATTACAGCCGGCAACAACCGGGGCTGTTTCTGTCAAACCAAATCCCTGCAAAATTTCGATACCCAAATCATAGAAAAAATCAAGAATCGCTTTATCTATGGGCGCCGCCCCGCAAATGGCAATATAAAACTCTCCGCCTAACTCCTTCAGCACATCTTTGAAAATCTTGCGCCGTATATCAATACCAAGCCTAAATAAAAATCTGGAGATTTTTCTGGCAAAATTAAACTTTTTCTCTTGCCCCGTCCTCTTTAGAGTTGACAAAATTCTCCTATGGATGGCTTCGAAAATTTTTGGTACACCAATAATTATATGGACTCCATATTCCTTGATATTTTTACCAACATGACGCAAGCCATCCGCAATGTGGATACAGCCTCCCAGGGAGAGCATGCATAAAAAACCGCAGGTGTTTTCAAAGGTATGGTGCAAAGGTAAAATCGATAAGCTTTTAAGGGGGTCAACGAAAGTAACGGTTTCAAGTAAGGCGCGAATATCCGCTGCAATGTTGCCATGGCTCAGCATAACGGCCTTGGAGTTTGCCGTGGTACCCGAGGTAAAGAGCAAGACAGCAAGCTCCTCCGTCGTGAAGGGAACCCCCTCGCTAGCCTCTTCTTTCGCCAGCAAAGAAAGGCCTTCGGCAATTATCTTTTCCATGTATAAGAGTTTTGATTCGCTAGCTTCTATGGCCTCATTAAAGGAGTGTAAAATGTCTTGGTCTGCTTCCGCATCACTATTCATGGCAATCCAATATTTGACATGCCGGCAATCTTCCAGATAAGGAATAAGATCATTGAGACTGGCCATATCGGCAAAAACGGCAATGGAGTTACTGCGCTTAATCAGCTGCATCTTTTCGTAGCCTGTAAGCAAGGTATCAAGAGGACAGACAATAGAAACATCATAGGTTACCGCCAGGTATGAAAGCATCCATTGGTAGCTGTTTTCGCCGACGACAGCTATTTTTTCTCCGCCAAGCTCCAAGCGCAGGAGGATTTCCCTGACCGCCATCACTTCTTCATAAAGCTGGCGGTAGCTCACATGAATGGGGTCCCCCCGCCCATGTTTTCGATAGACAACAGCCGACCTGTCGGCATAAAGTTCATAGCCCCGGTTAACAACATCAGAAATCTTATAAATGGGGGGGGCATCAAAATATTTTTTTCCGCTAATCACTTGCATGCTTTACTCTCCTATTTCTTAGCACTCTATTTGTATACACAACAGCTACAACTATCCAAACACTACACCCTCAAGGGTGACTTCAGAAAAAGGCCTAGACTATATTTTCTCACATACTCCATAGTTTACCATGAACGGCGGGCGGAGCTTCAAAATGAACATGAATACCGTCTTCCTCATAGCTTATTGAGGAAATCCAGGCATTCTTCCGCAAAAATTCTACTTTATCCTGTTCCGTATAGGTAAAAACAATGTTTTTCTTTAGCCATTTTTTACTTACCATTTCACAAATACCGGTCTGCAATTCGTCAAGCCCCCTGCCCTCTTTGACTGAAATAAAATATTCTTCAATATCTTCGTCGAGCCGGTGGCGAAAATAACCCCGGCCGATACGCTCCGGTTCACAGAGGTCTATTTTATTAAGTACATGGATTCTCGGCTTATCAGAAGCCCCTAATTCTTTTAAGAGCTTATCTACCATCAGGCATTGCTCTTCTGATTCCGAATCAGAAAAATCAGTTACCTGAATAATAAAGTCGGCATAACGGACTTCGTCAAGCGTAGACTTAAAAGCTTCCACCAGCTCATGGGGCAAATCCCTGATAAAACCAACTGTATCGGTAATCAAAATATCCGGTCCCGCTATGGGGAAACGTCTTGCTCTAGGGTCCAGTGTAGCAAATAACTGGTCATAGGCTTCCAGGTCGGTATCACAAAGGGCATTAATCAGGCTGCTCTTGCCGGCGTTTGTATATCCGCAAACCGCTATTGTGACCGCCTCTCTTTCGCTACGTTTATCCCGAAGCCTCATTCTCTGCCGGTCTAATTTCTTTAACCTCTTTTTGAGATAATCAATTTTTTGTTTAATATGACGACGGTCGGTTTCCAGCTGCGTTTCTCCGGGACCTCTTGTTCCTATACCGCCACCCAGCCGAGAAAGGGCCAGACCGGATCCGGATAGACGGGTTAAACGGTCTTGGAGCTGGGCAATCTCAACCTGCAATACCCCCTCACTGCTCTTTGCCCTACGCGCAAAGATATCCAATATCAAGATGGTCCGATCGATAACTTTTAAGCCGCAGATTTCAGAGATATTCGCCATTTGAGATCCGCTTAACTCACCATTAAAGATGAGTAAGTTTGCCTCTAAAAGTTCCGCCATCTCTGCTAGTTCCTCTATTTTGCCACGGCCAACGGCTGTTGCTGCATCAAGGCTTATCCTGTTTTGTAAGCTCTTACCGGCAACAGCTATATCACAGGCTGCACATAAGTCAGCCAGCTCTTCTAAAGACGCCTCTTGTTCTTCCGGCGTTTGTTTCTTTGAAGCCTGAACCACACCAAAGAGAATGGCCCGGTCTTCTCTTTCTATGTTTTTAACGAAAATCAGCCTCCCTTGAAAATAATACTTTATTAATTATATCGCCAGTAGAAAGTTCGGTAAAGCTAATTAGCATTTACGAAGTTGCGTTTGTAATGTAATAATTATTCAATATTAATATTATTGTTAAAATATACCTTTCTTTTTAATAATGCATATCTTATAATTTAAAGTAATTATTTTTTTATTGAGGAGGTAGCAGAAAGACACATGAATAGGAGCAATACTTTTTTTTCAGAAATGTATGAAGCCATCCTTCGCGGAACTGTCCCCTCTTGCTATGACGGAATGGCTTTAGACCTGCAACTACGTTTAGGAAATGAATTGCGAGTCTTCCGTAAACGAGCCGGCCACACACAAGCCCATATTGCGGAAACTCTTTATTGTTCACCGTCTACAATATCGGCAATCGAAAACGGGGCTGTGTTTGCTAATTTTGAGTTATTTTACAGACTTTGCGAATTGTACAATCTTGTTTTCGGCCTGCTTGTTTTTAGGGCTCAGATGACTTGCCTGCTAGAGCATTTCAATGATAAATGGACCTACTTTCATTATCATTTTCATTGACTAGGGCTGGCCGGGAAATATAAGGAAATATTTCATGATAGAATGAAAGGAGGAAAATCTTTGGAGGAATCATGAACAAGCAGTTTACTAACGTCAAATTTGAAAATTTTAATATTTATCCCGAAATCATAAAGGCTCTCAAGGCTAAGGGGATTGAGTACTGTACATCGGTACAGACAAAAAGCTTGCAGCCAATGCTTGAGGGGCGGGATATTATTGCTGAGGCTCCCACCGGAACCGGCAAAACCTTTGCCTATGGGATTCCCCTTATTATGAATGCTGACCGGGAAAAAAAAGATATTCAGAGCCTTATTCTTGCCCCCACCAGAGAACTGGTTCAGCAAATAGAAGCGGAATTAGCTGGCCTCTGCACAGAAATTGAGGGGATTTCTCTATCCAGTATTTTCGGTGGAGAAAGTCTTCGTAAGCAAATTGCTGAATTAAAACATAATCCCGCCATCCTCATTGCCACCCCCGGCCGCCTGATTGACCACATGAAAAGAGGGCATATCCAGCTCGATGAGATCCGCTCTCTGGTCCTTGACGAGGCTGACAGGATGTTGGATATGGGCTTTATTGATGATGTTCGCTATATCCTTAACAGGAGCAATAAAAATAAGCAGCTCGCCCTATTCACGGCTACCCTATCCCGGGAAGTCTTGGATATTTCTTGGGTTTTTCAAAAGAATCCCGTCGAAGTCAGAGTGGAAGCGATGCACGAAGACAAGCCTTCAATAAAAGAATATTATCTTGTTGCCAATGGCAGCGAAAGGATTGAAGCTATTCACGATTTATTAACAGAAACAAAGGCGGAAAAGGCCCTTGTCTTTGTCAACATGAAGCAATCCGCGGATATTACGGCACGCAAGTTACGGGACAAAGGCTATCGAGCCGAAGCGCTGCAAGGTGATATGCGGCAAAGGCAGCGTAACAAAGTCATGGAGAATTTCCGTTCCGGTTCTCTGCAAATTCTTGTCGGAACCGATGTCGCCGCTCGAGGTCTTGATATCGAAGAGGTTGACCTCGTCTTCAATTATGACCTGCCACAAGACCTCGAGAACTATATCCATCGGATTGGACGCACCGGAAGAGCCGGACGTGAGGGATTTGCTGTTTCCTTTATTGCTCCGGGCGAAGAAGAAAATTTTGAGCTTTTTTGTCGTAAACTTAGAATCGCACCTGAACGCTATAGCTGGAAGCGGCCCCTGAAGGAAGAACAGTTTATCAGCAAGGAAAAAGAAGAAGAGGTGGCCCGAAGAATTCGCGCCAAATCAAAATACCTAAAACGAAAACCTGATCCTTCTCCTTCTTCTTCTGCTGCTGCTCGTCCCGGTAAAACAGCTTCATCAAGGCAAAAGAAGAGCAAGAGAAGCAAACACTATTCCGACAATAAAAAGCCAAGGAGCAAGAGGCCGGCCGATCAAAATAAAAGCAGCAAGTCATCCGGACATGCGAAAATTAACCGGAAGAAGGGCGGCAAGACCAAATACCGTGATTTTTAAGAAAGAAGCCGGCTCTTATCTATTCTCTCGTTTTACTTATTTGGGGAAGCCCAAAGAGCCGGCGCAAAGTCTCCTGCAGGAATAAGGCTTCTCGTAATCGAATACTTAGCCCGGCAACATAATAAGCAAATAATCCGGCAAAGAACTTGACGGCGTAGAAAAAAAGCTGAATTATTTTCTTTTCCGGGAAGATAGGCAAGGCATTCATGTTATACATAAGGACCCCGGAAATAGTTGCACAAAAGGCAACACGCAGAATAAAGGGAAACATGCGATAGGGGCGCATATCCTTCCTATGCCGCTTGTATAGGTAGAAAATAATTAAGGCCGTCAACGTACTATATGTGGCATGAGCCATACCAATGCCACTCAACCCTTTATTCATAACATTTACATACAAGAAAAGAAACAGAGGGTTCATCGCTAAAGCTATAAGTCCGGTGAAGAGAGCTATTTTCGTGATTTTCCTTGCGTAAAAGGCCTGGTTCGTAATAAATACTACAGTCTGGGCCACGATAGATACGCAAAACCAACGCAAGGCGGAAGCTGTCGCCATAACCTGGGAATCGGTATAGGCTTGTGGATCCCACTGGAAAATGGCTTGAATCGTTTCAAAGTTCATGATGGCGAAGGCCAAGGCAACGGGGATAACAAAATACAAGGCCCTTCTCAAACTGGAGGTGTATAAGCTGCGTACACGTTTTGCCTCATTTAATTCATAAATACCGGATATATTAGGCAACATAACATTGCCGACAGAAACAGCAAAAATAGCATAAGGCAGTCCCCAGGTCGTCATACATTGCCGTATTGCCGTTACGGCACCGGGCATATTCAAACCGTTGGCGAAGCGGTTCATAAGGATGCTGCTAAGATGCAAAACCGAGCCGGAAATTAAGGTAGGAATAGCTAATTGGACCAGGCGTCTGAATCCCCTGTCATGAATATCCAGACTAAAGCGAAAATAGCGTAATTCCCTTCGCGCCGAAAAAGCCTGATAGAGAAAATAAACAAAAGCAGCTAAAACCACTCCCAGCGCAACATTTCTTACTCCGCTTGTACTAGCCTCACCAAAAAGCACTAAAACGATTATGTAGACCGTATTGTAGAGCGACGGACCCAAGGCAACCGGGGTAAACCTTTTGTAGGATGAAAGAATTCCGTGCAAAAGAGAGACAGCAATCATAAGTATGCTTTGAAAGAGCAGTATTCGAGTAATAGGGACCGCAATGCGCGTCATCTGTATAAGTTCAGGCGAAGCCTCTTCCGCAAAAGCACCGGTAATCATAGCTAACAGAGGGGCGGCAAGAATTTCTGCAAGCAGGAGGGCTATGGAGGTAACGAGCAAAGTCACGGTGATAAACACGGAAACACTGTGCCAGGTTGATTTTTGCCTGCCTCGCTCAATGCCGGCCGATAGGGTTGGGGTCAAAACTGCGGCAACAACCCCGCCAACAAGGAGCTCATAGACCAGGTCCGGGATTTGAAAGGCATTGATGTAAGCATCACTATACAGGCCATAGCCAAACTTTGGGACAATCAACAGTTCGCGGAAGAAACCCGTTAGTTTGGCAAGAACCATGCCAATCATAGAGATTAGCGTTGCCCGGCGGATATGACTGGCCGAACCTGCGCGGATATTATGCGTCTCTTCTGCCCTCCTCTGTTCTTTTCGCTGTTGTTTATCTAAAGGAAAATCCAAGTAGCAACCTCCCATGAATCAGTATATTAGCCCATATTCTAGCATAGTGTGTCATTCTTGCCCAAAAAAGAAAGGAAAAGGGAAAGCGCCAGTAAGTCTGCTGACCCTCCGGGTGAGAGATTTTTTCCTATCAGTTCTTCATCAAATGCTCTAAGGTCGGAAAGAAACTTTTCTTCAGAAAAATCATCCTGCAAAGCCCCGTCATAGCAGCTGTTCGGCTTATATTTCCGATGTTTTTTTAAAATAAGTCTTGCTTTATTTTGTAAAAACAGTAAGGCCTCTTGCCCCCCTCGCCGTATGATATTACTATCTTCAACCCTAGAGTATAAGTGAAGCAGGGCAACAAGGCCGGCAATATCTTCAGAAAAACCTGATTCAAGCATTTTCTCCAACACGGGCAGCCCTGTGTGCATTAGGTCCGGATAAGCATGGGCAGCTGCTGCTCTGGCACCGCCGGGAAGCTCACAGCTTTTCTCTTCCCGCCAAAGCCTATAGGCCCTCTCGGAAATCCTCGCAGCCAGTTCCGGAATTTTCCTAACCTTCGGCATGAGCAAGGGAACAATCTCTTCTTGCTCCACTAAGAGGGGTAAATCTTGGTCAGGCGCCGATAAGGAAGCACTTTCACTCCCTGCTATAAAATCTATATTGTGAGCGAAGAGAATGACCGCCGCCGGAAGGAGGAGGGCCAGGGCGTAATGTAAGCCCTTATGGCAATTCACCCCTCCATTTACCGCAAGGGATGCTTTTTCTCCGCTTTTACCAAGCCTTTGGAGTTTTTTAAATAAATTGTGCAGTGAGTCCGGAGAGAAGCTATACCCTCTTGCTTCGACCTGTCCGGCATTTTCACCCGACCGGGGATATACGTCCGCCCCCTGCCCCCGATAAGCCATCCTCTTTTCTCTTTCGTAGAAGTCCAGGCCCTCCTTGGCATAGACCTTTAAATAGGGTTTTAAGGCTTCAATGCTGCGGAAGAAACTGGCCATATCCATGTCCCTGTGGGCACCGTTATTGGCCCGATCAACCAGGCCGGGCTTGGGTGTAAGCAGGACCTCTTCCCGCATCGCTTTTTCGGCCAGAAAAACAAGCCTGTCGATAAAGGCAAGTTGAAGTTCTTTGCGCATGAGACTATTAATTTTATCCAGTAAGTCTGCTTCCGAATGCCGCTGTGAGCGGCTGCAGGCAAAAGCATCCCGGTCACAAAGAAAGCATTTTCGGGCTTTTTTCGGGAAAAGAGTCCCCCTGCTCAACTTCTCCCCGCCAGCCGAATAGACATCCAAATCAACTAAGCGCATAGCGGGACTTCTTTGCTCAAGCTCTATGGCAAAGCTTTTTAAATCCATGGGGGAACAAGCTTGGCATTCAAGAAGAAGATATAGGCCGGCAACTGACCTTTGCATAGACTTACGTGTAGGAAGAAAAGATTTTTTTTTCAGCTCAGGCAAAAGCAAGTCAAGTACATAGGAAAAAAAGCAATCACTCAAGGGTGATCGCTTTTTAGGCCCTGCAATATTTAAGTTAAGGCTGAGATAGGCATAGCCTCGCCCATTGCGAATAAAATTTTTACGCAAAGCAACACGGTTTTCGCGCTCTTCCAGAACTTCCTCAAGGCTACACGCTCTGTAATTTTGGGGCTCATAATAAATCTTTAAAGACTTATTGTCTAAACATTTTCTCATTCTCTAAATACTATTTATGTCAACAAGTTCAACATCATTGCCGAAACCCACAATCCCGATAAGCATATAGGCACCGGTAATACTGTCACGAATCAGCTCCGGGTGTAAACGGAAGGAGGGTATTTCTGAAGTATTATCCACATGCATGCGGGGGGCCGTACAATAGTGAAGCTTGTCGCCGATTAGAATATGGTTGTCATCAGCATAGGAAATGGGAATGTTCTGATCAATTAAGGTCCGGATATCTGCCTCCAAAGTTTGCATATCAATATTGGGGCGTTCACCAAAACTGAGGATAAAACCATGTCTTACATCGCCGTGTGCATATCGAAATACCCCTTGCTTTTGCAGGCAATATTCACACAAGTCTTCTGTCGTATGGGCCATCTTTCGATAAATCACAGACTCAAAAACAATATTGCTGACTTGTTCCGGCTCCGGTCCAAAATAGCTTGGCCTGGTTACAATCAGTTCTTCCCCAATACCAATCAGGAGGTCAGCATTACGCCCCAAGGCTTCGTAGATTAAATCGAAATGCTCTATGATAACCCGGCGGCCACTATTTACAGCATGTATGACTGCATCGGCCAATTCATGCATTTGATGGAAGCCCAATTCAAAGCGGATATCCATATGATAGGTATGGGGTTTAAAAAAGCCCTCATCCTCCAAATTCATAATGGGAAGCGGGCGTACATTAACTCCCTCATCATCATTCGTTAGCTCTAAACCGGGAAACATACCCTTTATCAAGACACTTTTCCCTGAACCCGACTCACCGATAATCCCGACAACTTGGTCAAAAGGGCTCAAATACATTTGAGCAATCTGGGCACCGGCATCAGCCATCCGGATACGGCCTCGAGGAGCCAGTAAAACACTATACAGATGATTTTTCTGCATTCTTGCAGAGTATGACATAATAAATCTCCCCTCTCGTGCAGAAAAAAATATCAGGCAAGGCGTGTTAGGGCCACGCCTTGCCAATTGTTTTCTTATTTAACTTTCTGCCAACCTAAAATTCTTTGCATCTCATTATAAACAATCATGTAGCCTTCATCTACACCCATACCCGGTTTTCCTAAAATTTGATCAGGCCGGGTTGCCATAGCAATATGGGCACAAACTTGTGTAGAACGATCGGTTTCATTACAGGTTCCGCCCAGGTAAGCAAGCATATCATGCTCTTTACAGTAGAGAACAGCTTCAATGGTGTTGTTGATGCCACCCAGGTCCGGTGTTTTAATTTGAATCATGTGGCCGGCCTTGGATTCGGCAAAGAGCTTAATATCTTCAAGTGTGTTACACCACTCATCAGCTACAAGTTCTACGTTTGAACCTCTGGCATCGAGTTCTTTTCTTAAACCGGCAAGGCATTCCACCTGTTTATCTCGGCTTCCGGCATCCATCGGCCCCTCGATACGGAGTTTAAAAGGCTTGGCAAGAGCTTCCAGTTCTTGAAAATAGTCGGCCATTTTCGCATAGTTGTCTGCACCAAAGGCTTCACCTACTGTACCATAAACGTCAATGTGAATGACTGGGTTATAGGATTCGTCTTTGCGGATTTCTTGGATTCTTTTACTCAGCCAGCTAACATAATCTTTTAAAATTTCACCATTTTTCCCCAATTTTTCCTCGACATTGTTAATCAAGGCGTGAGGCAATACATGAGACCCCTTGATAATCATTTTTTCTGCATTTTCATAGCGATTATCACCGGACTGGGAGAAAATGGGGATGATGTCAGAGGAAACCTCGCAAGCATATTCTTTGGCAATAACATCAGCCATCATCACTTTATTGGCTTTGGCAACAGCATCCAGTAAGGCTTGGGTTACCCCGTA
>JAMNZB010000057.1 GCA_023622515.1 Bacillota bacterium
TAAATCATCAGTTGCAACAGGATATATAAGATTATTTCTACCTTGGATATAAACATTGAATTCTGTTTTAGTATCTGGAATATTCTTTGGTAAGTACTGCTTAACACTTTTGATATATTGCTGGAGTTTCTGATTCCCTTTGTAAAGCATGTTAGGGTTTGGATATATGAGCACATTATTGTGATTGAAGAATAGGATTTCTGTCTGCAGTAAATTTTCTAATGTCTGAAGCAGGCTAGTATAACTTTTGTCCGATGTAAGAAGTTGATTTGTAAATGCCTGATATATTTGTATTGACATTTTTAACTTATCAACCTGTTTATTGGAAAGTTCGTTGATGACCACTTCCAGAACATCATAGTAAGAAATTTCTAAGGGCATGGTAATTAGTGGGAAGTTAAGCTTATTACACAAATCAATCAATTCTGAAGAGATTTCTGATAAGCCATTTTTTCTCCCAACATTAAAGACAATAAGGGCAGAAACATTTTTACTTGCTAGTAATTTGATAACCTTCTTCTGCTCCTCAAAGTCTTCTGCAATGGCATAAAAGGATGTGAGTGCAAGTAGATTTTCTTCCAAAAATTCCGGAGCGTCAGGTATTTCAAGGACTGTTACAGCGCTAACCCTGTGATCCAGACCTTCAGCTCCGGCAACAACTTTGCCCTTCGACAAAGGAAAAATTTTTAAGGTTTCTCTAACACCCAAGGACATAAAAGATCCTCACTTCTATGCTTAAAAGGTTTATTAAATCTGATAAATCTCAGAAATATATTCTCCGGTCCGGTAGCGGACTTTGCCGACAACCCGTTCTTTTTTCTGAATGGGCCTTGGTTTGCCGACAATGGATTCCGCCTTAGCTTTAAGTTCCTCTATACTGCGCAGGGGGAGTCTGGTTTCGGCGAGGGCCTCTTGTAAATCCTTCCGGCCGGGGTGTACGGCTACGCCGTATTGGGTTATCAGCACATCGATGGTTTTGCCCGGTGTGGAAATACATGTCACTTCATCCAAGATGAGGGGCATTCTTGCCCGGGTCAGGGGGGCAATAATCATAGCCATCTTAGCTCCGGCTGCAGTATCGCTGTGGCCGCCGGACCCGCCCATTATTTCACCCATGGAGTCGGTATGTACGTTGACGTTAAAGTCTAAATCCATCTCGGTTGCCCCAAGGATGACAATATCTAAGCTGTCTACCAGGGAACTGGCCACAATAGGAGCAGGAGCGGCATAGTGGAGGGCAGAGACTTCGCGGTGCTTGGGATTTTCCCTGATAGAACGGACAGCCTCAAGGTCAAAGCACTGGACATCAACCAGCGATTCAAAACAACCGGCTTCCAGCATATCAACCATATAGGCGGTAATGCCGCCCATGCCGTAGCTGCCTTTAATCTCTTTTTCCAGCATGAGGTCTTTCAAAAAGGCAGCGGTTGCTAAAGAGGCACCGCCGGCTCCGGTTTGGAAAGAAAGACCGTCCCGGAAGTAGGGGGAGGCTTCGATAACTTTTGTGGCGTATTGGGCCATCAGAAGACCAACTGGATCTCGGGTAATTTGTGTTGTTCCGGAAACAATTCCCTTGGGGTCGCCGATTTTGTCCAGCTCAACAACGTAATCTACCTGTGTTTCAGGAATAGAAAACTCAACCATGGGGTGGGGAACCAGGTAGTCGGTTACGGCAATGACCTTGTCTGCGAACTCGGCGTCGGCAAAGGCGTAGCCGAGCGAACCGCACTGAGAGGGACCGAATTTTCCGGATAGATTGCCCATGCTATCCGAACAGGGTGCGGCGATAATGGCAATATCAATGGGGGACCTTCCACTGGCGATATCAGCAGGACGGCCGCCATGGGTGCGGAAGGTGACCGGTTTTTCTAAAATACCGCGGGAAATGGCTGTAGCTACCGGCCCGGACATATAGTTGCACTCAATTTCCTGAACCACTCCCTTTTCCATTAAGGGGATAAGTGGTTCATGGATGGCAAAGATAGCGCTTGCGTTGAGGCGTAAATCACGTAAGCCAAGTTCGTCGCAGGCAGCCATGACGGTGTTTAAAACAAAGTCTCCGTTACGCATGTGGTGGTGAAAGGAGAGTGTCGCCCCATCGCGTATTCCGGCTAGTTTTAAGGCTTCTTTTATATTTCCAACGACCTTGCTCATTACATTTCCTCCTCTAAGGCTTTTGCCGCCTCTAATATTTGCTCTGCACGCATGACGATAGGCTTGTCGACCATCTTTCCATGCAAGGAAACGGCCCCCTTGCCCTCTCTCTTGCCCATTTCAATGGCTGCCATAACGTCTTTTGCCCAAATAATATCCTCTTGTGTCGGTGAAAAGATTTTATTGACGGTGTCAAGGTGGCGGGGTGAGATTACGGCTTTTCCGGAAAAACCGAGGCTTTTGGCAAATTTGGCATCCTCTTCTAAGCCGACCAAATCATTGGTGTCGGTAAAGGGGGTATCGATTACATCGATTTCGGCAGCCCTGGCGGCTGTTACCAATCTTGTTCTGGCGTAAAAAATTTCCCAGCCTTCTTTTGTACGAGGTGAGCGCAAGTTCGCGCTAAGGTCTTCCCCGCCAAGGAAGAGGGCTATGACCCGGTCGGAGGCTGTGGCGATGGAAAAAGCATTCTCTATGCCCATAGCCAGCTCCAGCAAGGGAATAATCTTTATTGATTCCGCCGGTAAATCCAGTTCGCCTTCTTTTTCATCCAAATACCGGCTGAGAATTTCTATATCCTGAGCATTAGCCACCTTTGGCGGCATAATGACATCCGGTTTGCTTTGGAGTACAACATCAAGGTCTTTTTGCCAATATTCGCTTTCCAGGTCATTAATACGGATGACAATTTCTTTATTGGCAAAGTCCAAGCTTTTCAGGGCGTAGCGGACCATGACTCTGGCGCTATCTTTTTCATCAGGAGAAACGGCGTCTTCTAAATCAAAGATTAGGCTATCAGCAGGGAGGACAGGCCCGTTCATTAACATACGGGGACTATTTCCCGGTAAAAACATCATACTTCTCCGCATTTATCTTTCCTCCTCCCGGCTTGCTCGTAAGAGGCAGGCCTCAAGTCTGGCCCTGATTGTACAATCAAGAGCCCCTCTATCTTCTAAGCGTACGATACCGGATTTGACACCGTGTTCTGCTAAGACTTCGGCTACGGTATGACGAATGCTTTCTCCAAATTGTATTTCTACTGGTGACTGCAGTTCAATGACAAGTTCTGAATCATGGGGAATCATCTCGACGAGGACATCGCTTGATTCAAGAGTGCCGGCAATAGCTTGATGATTAATTTGCATATACCCCTTCTCCTTTCTTTTCTCCTACCTATCCTAGCCCAAACCGGGCTTTTAGACCAGGGCAAAAAGAAGATTTTCATCAAGCCCTCTCCCCTAGATTCTTTTCCCATTTGTTTCAGATAAATTAAAGAATGTTTCAAGAATATTAAAAATAAAATTAAAATTGACTTTAAAAATGTTTAAGTTTAGTATAAAATTCAAAGAGGGATAAGGTATGAAAGATATGCAACTTCCTGCTTGGCTTTATGCCCTAAATGAACAGGAAATCAATTTTATTAAGAATTTTGTCTTGCATTCCGGATCTTTGAAAGTCATGGCAGAGATTTACGAACTTTCATATCCTACCCTGCGCTTGCGCCTAAATGAACTAATCGCCAAGGTTTCGCGAGCAGAAGCAGAAGAAAAAGAAGAGTTTTTCGACTTGCTTAAAGAGCTGACCTTTGAAGATAAGCTGGACTCTGCAAGTGCTAAAAAACTTTTACAAATTTATGAGCGGGACCGAAAAAAATAGGAGTGACCTTGTAAACCGAACAGGCAAACAGGTCATATGAATAAACTAAAAAAAGAAGTGGGGCCTTAGAAATGAGTCTATTGTTAATTTTATCTTTAATTGTTTCCTGTTCACTCATAGAAGTGCTTATTTCCCAACTTAACCCCAACTATGGCTTATTATTTGCCCTTGCTTCCTTCTCCCTGGTGAAAATTGACCCGGCTTTAATATTTCTTTCCCTATCCCTTATTGCCTTGCATTTTTTGTTTCTCAGTCTGAAGAGCTTATACAATTTACGTTTTACGAGGGAGGCTCAGGAAAGAAAAGGTTTTATCAAGGCCCGGCAATATGCCCACGAGCTCTATATTAAAAAAAGCATAAAGTCCCTGTCCTAAGATGGCCTGGCTCTTGCAGAAGTCAACAACAACCCGGCCTTTAACTGGAAGCCGCTTGGTTTTTATATTAATTTTTCAGATAGTCCATTAATTTAGCAGTCTGTTCATGATTATCCCCCAACTCAACGGAGCGTTTAATAAACTCAACAAAGAGTTTCTTGTCTTTTTTATGTGGCCGGAGGATACTGTTTTCAGCTTAGCCTTTCGATCGGAGCTAACAGCTCAAAAAATAAGTAAAGTTGAGGAAGCAAAGATGAGTTACAAAGTAGATGATATTGGAAGTATAATCGCCAACAGACGGCGGGAAATGGGTCTGACCCAAGAGGGTCTTGCGGAAATCTTAGGGGTAACCCCACAAGCTATATCGAAATGGGAAAGAGGGAGCGGCTATCCGGACATTTCGCTTTTGCCTGACCTCGCCCTGACCCTTGGATTCAGTATAGATGAGCTTTTTGGGAAAAAGACAAAAGGTGAGAAAGAAAAAACAAGGAATACAAAGGGAAGAGGAGTTTTCCCCCCGGTCTATGAGGGTCTTCGGAAAGTACATGAGCACCGTGAACTCGCCTGCTATAGCGATTTGGAAGTGGAGAAGGCAACAGGGGTTATGGTACATTTTGCAGGCGGGAGCAGTGCTAATCTCGGAACAGGCGAGATTCATTTCCGCTCTGAAGGTGACATCAAACTGGTCTATGCAGATGAGATTGCCGAATTTGTAGAGGATGGGGCTTTTGATTTTCCTCAATTTGCGGAAGATGAGGATTGTTCGGAGGCCGATTTTGAGCCTGAAATTAGCAAGGAAATAGAAGCCGAGATAAGTTCCTTGGTCGATTCCATTATAGCTTCCAACTTGCCAAAAACTGATGGTGGGCGGTCCGCTAGCAAAGAGGTTGACGAAGGGACACAAAAAGAGAATCCTTTGGGTGATTTAGCGGAGATTGATTCTTTGCGGATTGAAAGTAACGGCAGCCTCGATTTTGTTATCCGCCCCAGCCGCTGTGGTCTGCTGCGTTGGGGCTCCAGCCGGCTTGATGAAATTTTTGAGAATTTGACCGTCAAACGGGAGGGAAGGACTCTGGTTTTTGTTTATGACCGGAAGGGGAATAGGGGGATTTTTTCCTTATTCGGCTACCGCGGAAATAGTCCAAAAAACTTGCGGATTGAAATGCCCGTGGAAATCATAAAGAGCCTTGACTACCAGGTCTATGGCAGTGGTGACTTGATGGTGGAGCTCCCCCTTGAACAAGCCAAGATAACAATCTATGGTGCCGGTGATGTCGATTTAGGTAATTGTAAAGATTTATCCCTTGAAATTTCAGGGGCCGGTGACTTTAGTTGTGGAGAGCTTGGCCAAGCTGTCCTAAAAACATCAGGAGCCGGGGATATAGATATTCAAAGGGTCTACGAATCTTTAGATGTAAAGCTTAGCGGAGCCGGTGATGTTGATGTCGCTGCGGGAGATATAGACCATCTTGCCCTGAATATTAGTGGGGCCGGAGACTTTTCCGCTAAAAATCTGACGACCAACACAGCCGATATTACCCTTAGCGGTGTAGGTGATGCTGTGATTGGTCGAATTAAGGGAGAGAGCCGGGAAAGGGTATCCCGCTTATCTGATCTGCAAGTACTGAAAAGAGGCTGAAATGCTGCTTCTTGAATTTTGCGAGGCTTAACTTAAAGCAAAGAGGTCGTATGCCTGGAATCAATGCCGACATTGATTTCAGGCATCATTCATTAAGCTGAATAGAAAACAAATTAAATGTCATCTGCTGCTGTTTGCCATAAAGAGAGAAGTTGAAAGTAAGGGGAAAACAAGTTAAAATCAACAAAAGGGTTAGCTTGAACTAACAAGGACTTTTCTATAAGTGCTGACAAGGGTTTGCGAAATAATGAGGAGGGATGACGTGATTAAGCTGAGCGAAGTCAAGGCTGGTCAAAAAGCCGTTATTGCAGACATAAAAGGTAATGCCCGATTTCTCAGTCGGGTAACCTCGATTGGTTTGACCATAGGTTGTGAAATTGAAATCTTACACAACGAGGAAAAGTTTCCGCTGCTTTTTTATGGCCGGGATACCGTGGTTGCCCTGAATCGCAAGGAAAGTAAGGATGTTTTTGTGGAGGTGCTTGTATGATGGAAGCAACCATTGCTCTTTTGGGTCAACCCAACTCAGGAAAATCTACCTTGTTCAACGGCTTGACCGGTGCCCGCCAACGGGTAGGCAATTGGCCGGGGAAAACAGTCGAGAAAAAAGAAGGCTATTTTGATTGGCAGGGCAGCCGCTACCGGGTTACCGATCTGCCCGGCAGCTACAGCCTCTCCGCTAATTCTGAAGAAGAAATTATTACCCGTGACTACATTGCCTCCGGCCAGGCTGATCTTGTTTGTATTCTTGCCGACTCTTCTCAATTATCCAGGAGCCTCTTTATGCTGGCGGATTATGCCGGCATATCCTGTCCGGCCATACTTCTTTTGAACCTCATGGATGTCGCTGAAGCCCAGGGAAAAACTATTGACCCGGCAAAACTTGAAGAGAAACTGGGGATTCCCGTAGTTCCCTTTGTCGCGGCGGACCGTAAGCAATATGCGCCCTTCTTTGAGGCAGTCGAACGGGCACTTGTTGAGAAAAAAGATATAAATGTTGCCTCTTTGTTTGAAAAATATCGTAGCCTTGAAGCTGGGAACTACGAAAAGGTCCTTAGTTTTATGCCGGAAGAGGGGATAGGCAACTATTCGGCTCCTTGGCTTGCAGTAAAGCTTCTCGAAGAGGACTCGGCGATTTTGGAAAAGGTAGAAGGCAGTTTACCGACAGAAGTTTACCATAAGCTGGAACTCCTTCTCTCTACACTAGAGAACGCCGCCTTGCAAACAGCCGGATATAAATTTCAATGGATTGATGAGCTTCTTCGTGATGCCCTTGTCCAAAAAGAAGAAAAACCCCTTCTTTCTAAATTTGATCGCCTGGCCACCCACCGAAGATGGGGGAAGCCGCTCGCTATACTTATTATTCTTCTAGGACTTATTGCTTCTTTTATTCCCGCTACACCGATTATGCTTTTGGGTAGCCTCATTCCTAAGTTAGGCGCTCCTATAACCAAGGCTTTAGCCGCTATTGGGGCGCCACAGATGCTGCTTGACCTAATTACTCAAGTTGTTCTGAATACGCTGTATTTTGCTGTAGCCATGATTGGCTTTGTCTTCGGTGTCAACCTTGTTTTTGGTTTCCTAGAAGAAGTGGGTTACATGGCTCGAGTTTCTTATGTTTTTGACGGAACTATGGCCAAGATGGGCTTGCAGGGAAAATCCATGATGCCCCTAGTAGTCAGCTTTGGCTGCACTATCGGTGGGGCTGCAGGAACTCGCGTTATTGATTCCTGGGGTCAACGTGTGCTGACTATCGCCTTAGCCTGGGCTGTGCCCTGTGCTGCTACCTGGGCGATTGTACCGGTACTATCCACCCTGTTCTTCGGCTCTTGGGCTCCCTTGATTATTATTGCTATCTTTGTCGTAGCCGGCATCCACATGAAGATAACGGCCAAAATTTTCGGCTCGCAATTAATTCGGGAAGAAGATCGGGCGGGTCTGATTATGGAGTTGCCACCCTATCATAAACCTAGATGGAAGGCCTTGATGCGCTCCATCTTAGTTCGGACCTGGGATATTCTTTCACGAGCCCTGAGGGTTATTTTTGTGGTTTCTTTGATTTTCTGGCTTTTGACCTACAGTCATTCGGGCAATCCTGATGAAACGGCCTTGTATCGCTTCGGTCGGGCTATTGAACCTGTAACCATGGTCTTCGGCTTGACCTGGCAAACCTTCCTGGCCTATTTTGCCTCCATGGTCAGTAAAGAAGCCGCCCTAGGCGTTTTGGGCTCCCTATATTTAGGGGCCGGAAGCTTATTCTCGGCAACGGTTGCTTCCGGTGGAAAGGTTGCGGCAGGCTTGGAAGAAGTCCTCCTTGCCTCACTTACACAGCCGGCCGCCTTAGCCTTCATTTTTGCCGTTACTTTCAATGCCCCCTGCCTCATGGCGATTACGTCCACCTATCAAGAAACACGGTCGCTAAAGTGGACCATGCGTATTTTGGGCTACTATTTTGTAAGTTCCTTGCTGTTGGCTTTCTTTGTCTATAGGGTGGCTAATCTGTTTGTTTAACGGAGGGAAGGGGCCATATGTTTGCTAAATTTATCGACTTGATGGACCAGGGGAGAAGTTATACTAAAGATGATTTAGCAAAGGAATTGGAGCTTTCCTCAGAAACCCTGCAAGCTTTTATCGACTATCTTTCCGGCCAAGGCATACTTCTTGAGTTAGACTGTCAGCCTGAAGAAGTCTCCTGGCAAAGTGAGTGTAAGTCCTGTGCCGCTTGTACGAGATGTAAAGAACAACAGCTGTACAATAGCGTAAAGTTCTGGGAGCTTAAGCAGAATCTCAAGCAAGGAAAATAAGTGTTTTAGAGATGGCTTTTCTATGTGCTGAAAAATGTCTTTAGATGTAGATTGGCCCTTCAGACTGAAGCGGCTAAGGCTATGCCGGCAATAAGTGTGGTTAAATTACTTTTTTTCATGATAGAAACATCCTTTCCTTTATGTGATTTTTCATCTGTTTGATTTTCATCTGACGCCAGTATAAAAGCCTCCGGTGTCTTTCCCGTGGAAGATATATGTCAAACTTGTGTCTTTTTCCGGCTTCTATATTATTAGACTTGCGATTAAGCTGACGCTCATTAAATAGGGTGAGCGCGGAGTGTTGATTTTAGCAGCGAAAAAATATCTGTAATATATAATATATATAGTATGGAAGCCTGGGTATGGAATCCTGGAATAGGGTATGGATGAATTGATATGGGGTAGCTTTATAAGCAGTAAAAAAAGGAGCAATGCAGGGAGTGGGTATTAGATTAGATAAGATACGGGGTGTAGAGTTTTATAATTTGATGGAAGTCAAAGCTAAAGTGGAGTAGAGAAAGGAACTAGAAAGGTTGACGAAGATGTATACAGTGGGAGTAATAACGGCAAGTGATAAGGCAAGTCAAGGTCAAAGAGTGGATGAAAGCGGGCAACTTATTCAGAAGATGATGACCGAGGCAGGATATCAGCTAGTGAAAATAGTCATCGTAGAGGATGACAGGGAGAAACTAAAGACGGCTATGATAGAAATGGCCGATGAAGATAAGTGTTCGTTGATTTTAACCACCGGCGGGACAGGTTTCGGCCCCAGAGATATCACCCCGGAGGCTACTTTGGACGTTGCCCACAGGATGGCTCCGGGCATAGCTGAGGCTATAAGGAATTACAGTATGACTATAACAAAAAGAGCCATGTTATCACGAGGAACTTCTGTAATAAGAAATCAAAGCTTGATTATTAATTTGCCGGGTAGTCCAAAGGCTGTTCAGGAGTCGCTGGAGTTTATCTTAAGTGAATTACAACATGGCCTGGATATTTTAAATGAGCAGGCTGAGGAGTGTGCGAGATAAATAAGCGCTTATCTGCTGTTGAATGCAAACGGGCCGGTGGAATCTAAATATACATGAAAACTATAGTAATAAATGAAGGAATATTTTAAAAAAATTGAATAATTGCACAAATTGCTTAGCTATGGCAAAATGTTAATATATCTAATAACTTGAAATCCGAGTCTTGTCGGATGGGGCAAGACCGATGGGCATTAACCGTTTCCTTAATGCCTCCCGTGCTTGGAAAGGATTTCTGCAAGTCAGTATTTAGCATTTGTAAAAATGCGCGATATGAGAAAGGGAGGGAAAAATGGAAACTGCTTATAATGGAAAAATTGCAAGAATTAATCTAACAACAGGTGAAATTAAGCTGGAAAAGCTGGATTTCGCCATGGCTGAGAAGTTTATTGGTGGTCGTGGTCTCGGAACCAAGATTTTATATGATGAGGGAGTAGCTAAGGTTGAACCACTTTCAGCGGAAAACAAATTGCTTTTCGCTCCCGGTGCATTGACCGGGACAAAAAGTCCGACATCCGGTCGCTACATGGTTGTGACTAAGTCCCCCTTAACCAACTATATTGCCTCTTCCAACTCCGGTGGCCGCTGGGGTGCCATGCTCAAGCTGGCCGGCTGGGATATGGTTATTGTAGAAGGTAAGGCAGACAAGTTGGTCTATCTGAACATTGAAGATGACAAGATTGAAATTCTTCCCGCAGAAGACCTCAAGGGTATGAAGTCCAAAGAAATTAACAAAGAACTCAAACAGGTCCATGCCGGCTGTTCGGTATTAAATATCGGTCCTGCAGGAGAAAAACTGTCCCCGATTGCGGCCATTATGAATGATGAAGACAGGGCTGCCGGTAGAAGCGGCGTGGGTGCTGTCATGGGTTCAAAAAACCTGAAGGCTATTGCCGTAAAGTCCTCCAGAAACAGCATGGACGTTTATGACGATGAGGCTTTGCGTGAAGCCAATGATGAGTGCCTGAGAATACTCAGAGAAAATGCGGTAACCGCAGAGTCCTTGCCCAAATATGGTACGCCCGTTCTGGTCAATATTGTCAACAATGTTGGCGCTCTGCCCACCAAGAACTGGCAAAAGGCTTACCATGAAGATGCGGATAAAATTTCCGGCGAAGCCATGGAAGAGAACATCTTGCTCAAGCAAAGCTACTGCTACAGATGCCCGATTGGCTGTGGTCGAGTCGTTGAAGTGGAAGGAGAAGAGGCCGGTGGTCCAGAGTACGAACCCCTGTGGGCCTATGGCAGTAACTGTGGTGTAGATGACCTAAAGGCTGTTACAGAAGCCAATTACCTCTGCAATCAATACGGTTTGGATGCTATTTCTGCTCCTTGTACCATAGCAGCAGCCATGGAATTGTACCAAAAGGGCTATATTAAGGAAGAAGAGTGTGACGGTGTTCCTCTTGAGTGGGGAAGCGGTGAGGCTATCGTGGAATGGACCAGAAGAATGGGTGAGGGCGAGGGTGCTTTAGGCAAACTTATGGCCCGGGGATCCTATGAGTTGTGCCAACACTACGGCCATCCTGAAATCTCCATGACCGTTAAAAAGCAAGAAATGCCGGCCTATGACGCCAGAGCTATCCAGGGGATAGGGATTACTTATGCTACCAGTAACCGTGGTGGTTGCCATGTCCGTGGCTATACCATTTCTGCTGAAATATTAGGTTTGCCTGAGCTTGCGGAGAGAACTGCCGTAGAGGGAAAGGCCATGCTGGCCAAGGTCTTCCAAGACCTGACTTGCGTAATTGACTCTATGGGCCTTTGTCTCTTTACCTCATTTGCCCTGGGAGCCCCCCAGTACGCAGCCCTGCTCAATGCCGCCACAGGAACCAACTATAGTCCGGAAGAACTCCTGGAAGTTGGAGAAAGAATATATAATATAGAGAGACTGTTTAATAAAGAGGCGGGTATGAAGCCGGAAGAAGACAGACTTCCCAAACGGCTGACAGAAGACCCCATCCCCGATGGACCTTCTGCCGGTATGCTTAGCCAGATTGAGGTTACCTTGCAAGATTACTACAAGGTAAGAGGTTGGGAGAAGGCCTTCCCCACCCGGGAGACCCTGGAGAGGTTAGACCTGGCCTAAGCTATTAGGGAGTTTAGTGAAAAATCTTAGGGCAAGCCCTCTGTTCGGCTTGCCCTTTTTATATAGGATGGAGGTTACCGATGATAGAAGTAAGATTGTTTGCCACTTTGCGAGAGGGTAGAGAGAAGCAATATGAGCTAAAGGCTGAAGAAGTTAAAAGCGGAAGGGATATTATTGATTCCTTGAATATTCCCCAGGCAGAAGTTTCCATCTACCTGATAAATGGCAGGCACAAAAGGCTCTCTGATTCTGTTGAGGCAGGTGATGTAGTTGCTATTTTTCCCCCGGTTGGAGGAGGCTAAAATGCGTTATTCGCGGCAAACAATTTTACCGGAAATGGGAAGTCTTGGTCAGAAAAAGCTTGCTGAAGCCAAGGTTGCCGTTATTGGCGTGGGTGGCCTGGGTAGCCCCCTTTTGACCTATTTGACTCTAGCAGGGGTGGGCAAAATAAAATTCATTGACCATGATCTTGTTTCAGAGTCAAACTTAAACCGACAATTTTTACACCAAGAAAAAGACTTGGGCAAAAGAAAGGTCATATCAGCCCGGGAAAAGCTTCAGCCCTTAAACTCCAAACTGACTCTGACTCCTCTTGAACTTTATATAGGTGAATCAAATGCTGAGAAGGCTTTGCAGGGCTCGGATGTGATTGTTTCTTGTGTGGACAATTTAGGACAAGGAGAAACTGGTATGGGCAAGTTAATTCAATATGACGGCAAGTCCCTGACCCTGGATTCGGTAGATTTGTTTATTGATTCAGCCTGTGAGCTGCACAAGAAGTATGGAGAAGGCGATGGGAGAGAATAATAACAAGCAAGACTTTACTCATTTTGATGACAAAGGTCAGGCAATTATGGTCGATGTTGGCGGCAAAGAGGTCACAAGACGCCAGGCGCTGGCCAAAGGAACCATTAGCTTGAGTCCGGAAGTTTTGGAAAAGATTATCCGGACTGAAGTTGGCAAGGGCGATGTTCTTGCCGTAGCCCGCTTGGCCGGAATTATGGCGGCCAAGAAGACCTCTTCTCTTATTCCTATGTGTCATCCCTTGTTTATAGAGAAGGTTAGTATTGACTTTGAGATAGACCGGGAAAAATCTTCTATACATGCCTTTTGTCAAGTTGCTATGGAGGGGAAGACGGGGGTCGAGATGGAGGCCTTAACGGGCGTTTCTTTGGCCCTCTTGACCATCTATGACATGTGCAAAGCCCTTGACAAGAGAATAGTGATTAAGGATATTCACCTCCTGCAAAAGACTGGCGGAAAGAGTGGTGATTTTAATTTCTATGAAAGATAAGTATGGCAGAACAATAGACTATATCAGAATTTCCATTACGGACCGGTGTAATTTGCGCTGTGTCTACTGCATGCCGGAGGAAGGGGTTCCCCGGCTTGCCCACGAGGATATTATGACCTTTGATGAAATCCTCTATCTGGGAAATATTCTAGCCGGCCTGGGCTTTAAGAAGGTCAAGCTAACCGGCGGCGAACCCCTGGTTAGAAAAAATGTCGCAGACTTGATCCGGGAAATAAAAGCTATCAGGGGCATAGAAGAAGTTACCCTCACCAGCAATGGAGTCCTGCTTAAAGATTTGCTGGCAGACCTTTATCAAGCCGGTCTGGACGGGATAAATGTTAGCTTGGACACTCTGGATGGGGAAAAGTTTGCAAAAATCACCAGGCGGAATGTCTTTGACCGGGTTATAGCGGGAATATATGAATGCTTAAAGTACCCGCAAATCAGCCTGAAGCTAAATGTTGTCCCTGTAGACCTCAGGGCTGAGGAGATTATCGAACTGGTTAGTTTTTCGAGGAATAACAAAATTCACATCAGATTTATCGAAATGATGCCCATTGGTTACGGTAAAGAATATGAGTCCCTATATGAAGATGACATATTGAAAATATTGCGGACGGAATTTGGGATATTGGAAGAATATAAGGAAACATTAGGTAACGGGCCGGCCAGATATTATTCCATAGAGGGATTTATGGGGAAAATTGGCTTTATCAGTGCCATTAGCCACAAGTTTTGCCAGGAGTGTAACCGGGTTAGACTAACTTCTCAAGGCTTTTTAAAAACCTGCCTCCAATACGACCGGGGAGTAGACTTGTTGCCTCTGGTTAGAGGGGCTAGGTCCGAGGATGAGATAAGCCGAGCCGTTGTTGAAGCCATCGAAAGTAAACCGGCCAGCCATAGCTTTTTAGAAGAGCGGATAGCCGGTGAAGAAGATAAAAAAATGTTTCAAATAGGAGGCTAGAAGAAAGGCATGGGAAAAGTTATTGCTGTAAATATCAGTGAAAAAAAGGGCACAAAAAAGGAAAATGTCCAATCGGCCAGACTGGTTGAGGGTTATGGTTTGGAAAGGGATGCCCACGCCGGTGATTGGCACAGGCAAGTGTCTTTGCTTTCCGCAGATAAAATAGATGATTTTAGAGCTAGAGGGGCAGAAGTTCATGATGGGGATTTCGGTGAAAATTTAGTTGTTGAAGGGATTGACTTCAAAACTTTACCGGTCGGAAGCCGCTTGCATTGTAATGAGGTTATTCTGGAAGTGACCCAAATTGGCAAGGAATGCCACCATGGCTGCGCCATATTCCAGGCCATGGGGGACTGCATTATGCCAAGAGAAGGCATCTTTGCTAAGGTTATTCGTGGTGGTCTAATCAGTGTAGGCGACCAGATGACAATAGGAAAATAAAGAAAAACAAGGAGAGAAAAAATGCGCAAAATGAAAATCTTAATTGTATTACTCTGCCTGGCGATGAGCCTGACTTTGCCGGCCTGTAACAAGGACGTCAAAGAAAAAGTAAAAGAAACAGGGAATGGAGTTGAGACAGAAGCCAAGACGGAAGATGAGGCAGACGGCAAGGTGGAGGCTAAGGGTATCTTGAAAATGGCCACTACGACAAGTACTGCAGATACAGGGCTTTTAGATTATTTAGCCCCCCTGTTTAAAGAGGATACCGGTTGGGAACTGGAGTATGTTTCTGTCGGTACCGGGGAAGCCTTAACCATGGGTAAAAAAGGTGATGTCGATATCCTCTTGGTCCACGCTAAGGCGAGTGAAGAAGAGTTTGTAGCTGAGGGCTATGGAGTTGAAAGAGTTCCCGTAATGTATAACGATTTTGTTGTTATTGGCCCTAAAGAACCCATCGCACATAATGATGATATAGCAGCTACTTTCACAGAAATTGTAGAAAAAGAGCTTCCTTTTGTGAACAGAGGAGACGACTCAGGTACAGATAAAAAAGAAAAGAAAATTTGGGCGGCCCTTGATTTAGATCCGACAGTTAACCCCAACTATGTAGAATCAGGCCAAGGTATGGGAGCAACTATAACCATGGCTGATGAACAAAAAGCTTACTGCTTAAGTGACCGGGGGACCTTCTTAAAGCAAAAGGCGGATTCCAGCCTAAAACTTGAATTAGAAATCGTTTGTGAGAAGGATAAAGATTTGCTGAATCAATACGGGGTTATTGCCGTAAATCCTGAAAAATATGCTGATAGCAATATAGAGGGTGCCAATGCCTTTATCGAATGGATTACTTCGGAAAAGGTTCAAGACTTAATAGAAGAATTTGGTGTTGAGGCCTATGGGCAACCTTTATTTGTTCCTAATGCAGGCGATGATGCCTAGCTAGTTTTGAGGCAAAGGAGACCTTATGGATTCGCTGCTGGCATTTTTCGAAAGCATGTTTTCCAACGTCGGTGCCTGGGATGCAATCAAAACGACCTTGGTGTTAAGTTTTTTTTCCACCGGAATATCAGCGGCTATAGGTATTCCCCTAGGTCTTCTTTTGGAAAAATATGATTTTAGAGGAAAACGAGTTGTCCTTAGGATTAATAAAACACTAATGGGTGCCCCGCCGGTGGTGATAGGCCTTTTGGTCTATCTGCTTCTCATGCGGCGGGGGCCTTTTGGGTCTTTCAGGCTCTTGTTCAGTATTCGGGCTATGGTTATTGCCCAGACCCTAATTATTAGCCCTATTATCACCGCCATGATTTATTCCTATGTTAATAGGGTGGCAGGAGAAATCAGAGCTTTTGCAAAAACTATGGGGGCAAATGAAAAGCAGACTGATTTACTTATCCTTAGAGAAATAAAAAATGAAATATATTTTGCCATAGTTTCAGGTTATGGCAGATCAATCAGTGAAGTTGGAGCGGTCATGCTGGTGGGTGGCAATATCAAGGGTAAGACCAGGACAATGACTACCGCAATTTCCCTCTTGAAAAGTCAGGGGATTTTTGATGAGGGAATTTTTTTAGGCCTGACCCTCCTTGCCATGGCCTTTATTTTGCAAAGTCTAGCTGATTTTTTTATGAGTGAAGATGAAAAAGATGAGAATTACTAAGCTAGAAAAGAAAATGGGTGATTTTCAGCTCCTGGTTCCGGATCTGAAATTGGAGCTTGGGCTTACTCATGCCTTTATTGGCGGGAATGGTTCCGGTAAGTCTACCCTGGCCAAATTAATTGCCGGTTTGCTGGAAGAAGACCAGGGCAAGATTGATAGGTGCGGCCTGGCAGCCCGGGATATTACCCTAACTGCCCAGAGGCCCTACCTGATCCGCGATACAGTCTATGAGAATATTATCTATCCTCTGCGGATTAGAAAGATTTCAGGCAAAGACAGAACGAAAAAAGAGAAGGAAATAGATGACTACCTGGCCCTCTTTAATCTTCATGAAAAAAAGAATCAATACAGTCTGAGTTTGTCCAGCGGAGAAAGGCAGAAGCTATCTTTAATCAGGGCCCTGATTTTTGATCCGGAACTACTAATCATTGATGAGAGTCTTTCCAACATGGATATAGAGAGTTCGGAGAAAATGGAGAAAATAATCCTTGACCGCCAGGCCGGTCAAGGGAAGACTTGCATCCTCATAAGCCATCAAATGTCTTGTGTGTATCGGCTCTGCCAGCAAGTCCATTTTTTTTCCTCAGGCAGAATCCTTGAAAGTGCCTCTCGGGACCAGATTTTTCATAGATCGACAAATCCCTTGGTAAGGAAATATATAGACAGTCAAAAGATAGGAGTAAAAGCTTAGTGAAATTACTAAAGGTAGATACTTTGGCAGAGGCTCGAGAAAAACTTCTGAAAAGTCCTTTTGTCCAAAACATAAAGACGATGAAGGTGCAAGTGGCTCAAAGCCTTGCTTGTATTCTGGCCGAGAACATAACCTCCCCCCATGCTGTCCCCGCCTTCCGGCGGTCAACGGTAGACGGCTATGCCGTTCAATCTCAGGACACTATGGGGGCAACAGAGTCGATCCCGTCATTTCTAAAAATTCTTGGAGAAGTTGATATGGGGGAAGTCAATCAATTCCGGATAGATGCCGGAGAGTGCGTTTATGTTCCCACCGGCGGTATGTTGCCTCAAGGGGCCGACGCAATGGTGATGGTGGAATTTTGTGAGCCCTTTTCAGAAGATTCTCTTGCCGTCTATAGGTCGGTGGCACCCGGCAACAATCTTGTCGAGATTGGTGATGACATACAAATGGGCAGCCCGGTTTTTGAAAAAGGCAGGAAAATTGGAGCGCATGAGATTGGGGTTTTATCCTCTATGGGGATAGGGGAGGTGGAAGTCTTTCAGCCCTTCACGATAAGCATCTTCTCTACGGGAGATGAACTTATCGGAACTGATGAAAAACTAAGTCCGGGTAAGGTCTATGATATCAACACCCCTGCCTTAGAGGCACTCTGTCTTGAAGCCGGCTTTCGTGTACTTGAAAAGGGGGTCCTGCCCGATGAAAGAAATGTCCTGGAGAAGGCGGTTGCCGGAGCAATGGAAACTGCAGACATAGTGTTGGTGTCAGGTGGCAGCTCGCAAGGCAAAAAGGATATGACTGCTGAAATATTGGATGCGGCTTCAGCTGGCGGCCTGATGACTCATGGTTTAGCTTTAAAGCCCGGAAAGCCTACGATTACCGCCTATGACCGGAGAACAGAGACCTTGCTTTTTGGCCTGCCCGGTCATCCGGTTGCAGCTGTAATGATTTTCAGATTTTTAGTCCTTTGGCTTAAGGACCAATACTTGGGCAAAGAAAAGGAAAGACCCCTTTGGGCGGAGCTAACGGCCAGTATTGCCGGGGATTCCGGTAAGGAAACCGTTCAACTGCTTTATTTGGAGGAAACGGAAGAGGGCTATTTGGCGCATCCGATTTTCAGTAAGTCAGGACTCATGACCGGTCTTAGCAAGGCAGAAGGGTATACCTTGATCGGGAGAAATACAGAGGGTATCAAAAAGGGAGACAAAGTAAAGGTATACTTATTTTAGACAGGAAAAAATGATGAAAAAAAGAAGGTTATATTTAGAAAATACTCCGGCAGAAGAAGCCTTGGAAAAATATATGGCAGCCCTGGCAGGCAAGCTTCAGCTTAACTATGAAGAGATACCCGTGGTGGAATCTCTGGGTAGAAAGACTAAAGAGGCTGTCATGGCAAAATATTCCTCCCCCATGTTTAATGCGGCAGCTATGGATGGAATAGCGGTTATAGCTGAACGAACTTATGGGGCTAGCGAGGTTAATCCCCTTATCTTGGAAGAAAACAGGGACTACATCTATGTGGATACAGGTGACCCCATAAATGAGCCTTATAATGCTGTGATTATGGCTGAGGATTTAATCGAGCAAGGGGAGGGGAAACTCAAAATTTTAGCCTCTGTTCCCCGCTGGAATGATATAAGGCCTGTTGGGGAGGATATTGTAGCAGGCGAGATGATTATTCCCGGCAAGCATATTATCCGGGCCATAGATATCGGTGTCCTGTTGTCCGCCGGTATAACAGAAGTTAAGGTTATTAAGCAGCCCGAAGTTGCGATTTTTCCAACCGGAAGTGAGCTGATAGAAGCAGGGGAAGAACCCCAAGAAGGAAGCATCGTGGAATCAAATTCCCGAATGTTTGAGAACATGGTAACCGAGCAAGGGGGACGAGCAAGACGCTTTCCCATCCTTGCAGATGACTATGAGATTATACGAGCTAAGGTTCAAGCAGCTGTTCGAGACCATGATTTAGTTATTATAAATGCCGGTTCCAGTGCGGGAAGGGAAGATTATACCGTCCACGTGCTGGAAGAATTAGGCGAGGTCATTATTCATGGTGTTGCCATTAAGCCGGGCAAGCCGGTTATTCTGGCTATTGTCGAAGGAAAGCCGGTAGTTGGTCTCCCGGGCTACCCGGTTTCTGCCTATATTGCCTTTAAAAATTTTGTTTCTCCTATTCTCAGACTTTTAGCAGGCCAAGGCGCGGAGGAAACAAAAAGGGTAAAAGCAGTCATCACAAAAAGACTGATATCCTCTTTGAAGCATAGGGAGTATATTCGAGTCAAAGTAGGGGATGTTGCCGGAAAGATGGTGGCATCACCTCTAGCTAGGGGAGCAGGCGCTGCCATGTCCTTAATTCGAGCAGACGGCTTTTGTGTAATAGACCAAAACAGTGAAGGGATAGAGGCAGGAGAAGAAGTTGAAATAGAACTCTATAGGGATATTGACCAGGTTAAAAACACCTTGATGCTTGTTGGCAGCCATGATTTAATCTTGGACTTAATTGCTGATAAAATGTCTAATCTTACTGCCGATACCTATCTCTCAAGTACCCACATAGGGTCTCTGGGGGGCTTGATGGCCTTAAGAAGGGGGGAGGCCCATATGGCACCTGTACACCTGCTTGACGAGGAAGAGGGACTTTACAACATTCCCTATGTGAAAAGACTTTTCGATGAACCCATGTCCGTTATTAAGGGAGTAGAAAGAATACAAGGGATTATGATAAAAAAAGGAAATCCTTTGAATATAAAGACTTTGTCAGACTTAAGGAGAGTCCGGTTTGTTAACAGGCAAAGAGGAGCCGGTACAAGAGTTCTTTTAGATTACCTCCTGAGGAAGAAAGGTATAATACCGGAAGAAATCAATGGTTATGCCCATGAAGCTGCTACCCATATGGCTGTGGCCGCTATGGTAAAAAGTCAAAGCGTAGATGCCGGGATTGGTATTTATTCTGCAGCTAAAGCAATGAACTTGGACTTTATTCCTATAGGAAAGGAAGAGTATGATTTTGTTATCCCTAACCGTTTCTTAGATTTAGCTCACGTTCAAATCTTTATCTCTATCCTGAAGTCTAGGGATTTTAAGGACGGTTTGCTTGAATTGGGCGGCTATGGTTGGTTGAAGGCGGGAGAGGTTATTGCGGTAAAATAGAAGTTAGTGAAATTTTTTCCACATACTTTATAATATGGGAGGTAAAAACAGAAATAAGGAGAGGACCTATGTTTGGAGAGAAAGTTAGAGCCTTGCGCTTACAAAGGGAAATGACTCAAAAGGAACTTGCCGAAAAGATAGGTGTTTCTACCCGGAGTCTGATTAACTACGAAACCGGTAAATGCCATCCTCGCCAAGCTTCGGTCGTGGCCAAATTAGCGGAGGCCTTAGGGGTAACAGCTGATTTTTTATTTAATGATAGAGAATGTATGAGCAAAACAAGTGAGGCAATGGATGCTGAAAATTTAGTTCAGCAGTTGTCGGCCTTATTTACCGGGGGCAAACTCAGCAAGGCTGACCGGGATGCGGCGATGCAAAGCTTGCAAAAAGCCTACTGGGACGGACTAAAAACAGAGGAATGAGGCCTTGTAAGCCCGGTATGTTTTGTAGCTGATGACTTGTTTGTATCAGTATGCAGACCGGGCTGTAGAATTTATTCGTAATACAAGCTAGTGTATTGTCAGATTTTCTCGAGAAAGATAAAATGAGAGTATGAAAGAAATGAATGTTCAATATAGAGATAATATTGTTGGCAAATTTGTCGTCATCCTTTTACTCCTAGCCCTCTGTTTACCTCTTGTTGCCTGTGATATGTTTGCGAGAAGTAAGGGAGATAGTGAGGTTGCTCGCTATGGTGATTCAGGCAGGTCTTTTGCCTTGCGCATGATTAAGCAATTTCCTTTTCGTGGTCCGGGTACGGCAGAAGAAAGCCAAGTTGCCGATTTTATCATGGCAGATTTGGCCAGATACGGTGTGCAGGCTGAAAAACAAGAGTTTCATTACACCGGGCCAAGTGGCGAACGAAAAACGTCGGCAAATGTTGTCCTTACCATCAAGGGAAAAGGTCTTACCAAGGCGGAAGTGGAAGATGACAATCCTCTAAAGGATTCTGTGGCTATGCAATTACCGGTAAATTTGGAAGACTTATACATTCTTGTGGGTGCCCATTACGACACAAAATATAGCTATCAAGAGGCGGAGCGAGTAGAAGCGGAGCGGCAGACTGCGGCGACCAATGAAGATGGTCTTCCGATTAGCGAGGGCTCTAAATTGCCCCCCTTGACGGAAAGTAACGGCATAGATGACAATGCAGCGGCTGTTGCCAGCCTCTTTACACTAATCGGCAACCTGCAGAGCGAACGACCTGCCCTTGACGTACGTATTGTCTTTTTTGGTGCCGGGCACGATGATTATGCCGGAGCGAGGCACTATGCCCAAAATCTGAGTGAGGCGGAAAGGATGAACATGCATACGATGGTCAATCTTGAGCGGATCTATGCAGGGGATAAGGTCTATGCCCATGCGGGGCAAAATGCTGTCTTGGGAGGAAGTGCAAAAGATTATAGTAAGCGGCAAAGCCTCTATATTTGTACCGATGTGTACTACAATAATTTACTCTTGACCAATAACGGTTTTGCCTTATATACCAACCAGAGCAATTACTTTAAAACTTTGCCCGACGGCACAAGGGCGGCCTATCGTGAGTGGACAGAGAGAAGGGGGAACCATAGTCCCTTCGATGAGATGGGAATTCCCATCGTATTCTTTGAATCTGCAGATTATGACGTCCGCCATGGCGACGACCCGATTAAGCAAAGTAATGACCCCTTTTTCTCGGCGGTCGACGGGTATATTGCCGGCAGTGCCTATGATTCCGCCAAGATCCTTCTTGATTACTATGTGCCTTCCGGCCAACTGAAAAATATGAATTATTTCGGCGCCGAAGAAGCAGAAGAGGCCACTTCTGTGGAGGAAACGGAGCTGGACTATATTGAAAAAGTTGACCCGCTGGAAATTCGCATCAATAATATTGCTTTCATTATTGCTGAGCTTTGTTCTCACGTGCCCTATGGGGCAAAGATTAAGTAAAAGGACACTTCGCAAAAAACACCTATTAAGAATTAACACAAAACATCTATTACAAAAGAATAATCAAGTGATATGATGAAATTAGTGATACAGAAGGAGGTTAAGATCAAATGTGGGTTTATTGGTTGATTATTATCCTTTTGGCTATTGTTGCGGAATTAGCCACCATAAATTTGGTAAGTATTTGGTTTGCCCTTGGAGCTGCTGTTGCCTTGCTGGCTGACTTGTTGTCAGTCAAGCAAACGGTTCAAATCCTTTTGTTTTTCGTTGTTTCCTTTATCGGAATTATCGTCTTTCTTATCGTTTTCCGTCCTAGGATGCAAAAAGCACAGGGCAAGCTCGAATCAACCAATGCAGATAGAATTATCGGCCGCGAGGCAGTCGTTATAAAAGAAATCAAACCCTATGAAAACCTTGGCCAAATAAGAGTCCTGGGGCAAATTTGGAGTGCTGTTTCTGTAGATGAAGAAGAATCCATACCAGTGGATACAAAGGTGAAAGTTGTTGGAATCAAAGGTGTGCGCGCTGAGGTCTGCCTGTTGGATGAGTAATTTGCTCTTTAACAAAGAGTCAGGAAGTAATCCCTTAATAAAATCAGAGCGTATGTCTTCAAAGCGCTCAAACAAACTATAAGCTCAAACAAAGTATAAAAAGTATAAGGAGAAGAAATATGCTATTAGCCCTACCGGTAAAATTATCCCCCATTATTGCCCTAGTTGTCATTTTGCTCGTGGTTATTATTAAAAATATCCGTGTTGTTCCCCAAGCCTATGCCTATATTGTGGAGCGCTTGGGAACCTATAAAGCGACTTGGGGAGTGGGACTTCATACTAAGGTGCCTTTTATTGATACTGTCGCAGAAAAAATTTCCTTAAAAGAGAAGGTCGCTGATTTCCCACCACAAGCGGTTATCACAAAAGATAACGTTACCATGCAGATTGACACCGTTATTTTCTATCAGGTGGTGGACCCCAAGTTGTACACCTATGGCATTGAAAACCCTATTGATGCCATTGAAAACTTGTCTGCAACAACCTTGAGAAACATCATTGGTGACTTAGAACTGGACGATACTCTGACTTCCCGTGATCACATTAATACTCAAATGCGCTTGATTTTGGATGAAGCGACAGATGCCTGGGGCATTAAGGTTAATCGGGTTGAGCTTAAAAATATTATTCCGCCCACAGAAATTCAGGATGCCATGGAACGGCAGATGAAAGCGGAACGGGTCAAAAGGGAAAAGATTCTTTTAGCTGAAGGTGAGAAAGAATCAAAAATTTTGGTCGCTGAAGGGGAACGCGAAGCTGAGATTCTACGGGCTGATGCAAAAAAGCAAAAGGATATTCTTGAAGCAGAAGGACGGGCCCAGGCCATACTTAGTGTCCAGGAGGCCACCGCCAAAGGGCTTAAAATGATAAAAGATGTACAGCCGGATGACGGGCTTATTAGCCTGCAAGCCCTAGATACGATGAAAATAGTTGCTGACGGAAAAGCAACCAAGATTATTATTCCTTCTGAACTGCAATCTTTAGCCGGCTTGGCCGTTTCTATGAAAGAAATTCTGGCTGATAGCGAGATACATGGCGAAGAGAATTCCCCAACAAGTCCCCAAAGGCCGGAAAGATCAAGACCCGGCAGCCAAGGTGAAAATCCGACTCGCAGTCTCTAGGAGCGGGTGTTAGGGGAAGAAGGATGTTACGCGGCTTATACTTCAAAAATTTCTCGCTGCTTCGTGAGTTTCATCTTGGTTTAGGCCAGTCCGATCTAGCGGAAAGGAAGCCTGTAAAAGAGAGTCATGAGCGAGCTCGTGAGCTTGGCTCTTTGGTAGGCCTTATCGGTAAGAATAGTAGTGGGAAAAGTACTATTTTTGAAGGGCTGGCCTTTCTTCGTGATATCCTCTTGTTTAGTCTTGCGGAAGCGGCCAGCAGGGAGGAACGGGGCGGATTTGCCCGTTTACGGTCTCATGAGGCCGAAGCCGGTGAGGAGATGGTCCTGTCGGTTATCTTGGACGACAAGCAGAATTATTTTTTATATAGCTTGGTCTTAAATGCCGATCGATATGAGCGCCCTTACATCCAGGAAGAAACACTCAGGCTTTATGCCAAGGAAGGCGGGACAAAAAAAGACCTTATTTCCTTAAAGGAGAGGCAACTTTCCTTTCTTTCGCCTGAGGGTGAAGAGCGGAAAATTCATCTTGAAGATGGGAAGAAAACAGCCTTGTCTTTTTTAGGCAGAGTAAAGGAGTTTCCGCTCTTGCGCTACGTCTATCACAGTTTGACAAGGGTTTTTGTCTATCGCCTTTTGCCCGAGCGGGAAAGTCGGCCATATAGAGAGGCAGGAGGCCATAAGCATTTGAAAGAGGGGCTGCACAATCTTGAAAATGTGCTTGCCTATCTTGAAGGGCAAGATGCGTCAGCCTATTATGACTGGCTAAACCGGGCACTGGATAAAATTCCCCAATTTTCTTTTCGCGGTGAGCGCTTTTCGCTCGAAAAAATGAGTCCGGGTGAACGGAAATTATTTGAAATGCTTGTTCTTCTGGCCAATAACTATTCACTCCTCTGTTTTGATGAGCCGGATGTTAGCTTATATTACAAGTTGATTGAGGCACTTCTGAAGGAAGTGCGCGACTACACCCTAAGAGTGGACAATGCCCAAATCTTTATAACCACCCATAATACCAATATGCTGCAAGGCCTGCGACCGGAAGAGGTCTGGGTCTTGGAGCGGTCCGGACTAAACAATGCGACGGCGCGCCCGGCAGACCGGGATCCCCTTGTTCGTGCCATGTATGAGGAGGGTATCGACATGGGAACGCTCTGGTATGGTGGATATTTGGGAGAGGGATAGGCATGCTGATTGAAGTATTAAGTGAAGATCGATCAGCGATCCCGGTTTTAGAGCACTTCCTTGGGGAAGAAGTAAAAAGACGCAAGCAAAAGTATGGCATGAACTTTCGCCCGCATCGCGGCATAGGTAGACTTGCCGATGACCCGCACTGTCCCCCCGCCATAAACAAGACGGGCCTTTATGATTTGCTTCCGGCTAAGCTTCGTGCCTATGAAAAACTCAGTAAAAAATTCAACATTTTACTTGTTGTCGTTCATGACGCAGACGAAAAGGACGAGGATTCTTTTTATCAACAATTGGAATATCTGTTTCGTACTTTCAGCCCAAGCCACTTTTTTGTAATCGGCATTGCTGTAGAGGAGGTTGAAGCCTGGCTGCTTGGTGATTTTCAGGCTATTCAAAAAGCCTATCCTACTGCTGATAAAAAAATGTGGCAGACCTATCGGCAAGATAGTGTTTGCGGAACCTGGGAACTTCTTGCTCGGATTGTAGAGGGGAAGAAAAGGGCTAAAGAGTTGATACGACTGGGCTATCCCGCAGTTGGTATTTACAAAAGTGAATGGGCGAAGAATATTGCCCCCTATCTGGTGGCTGAAAGAAATCGGTCCCCCAGTTTCCGGAAGTTTTTTACCCGTTTCCGGAACATTCTTTCCCTGGCAGAAGAAAGGCAAAATGATTCAGGGGGTGTGTCATGAGTCAGGCTGGCTCCGGAAGGCAGGAGAAGCGAAAGGGCCAAGAGCAGACGGAAAGCTGTAATCCCTTTGCCTGTGTGGCTCCCGAGGCCATGTATATCCATGTTCCCTTCTGTGAGAGCAAGTGCCATTACTGTAATTTTTACAGTATTAAGGCGAATAAAGCAGAGCGGGCAGCTTATGTTGACTTGCTCTTGCTGGAACTAAGGGAAAGGGCGAGAGAACTTACGGCTTCAGGTGTGGCAAAACGTCCCTTGCGCTCCATTTACTTTGGCGGCGGAACGCCCGGTATTATGTCTCCGGGGGAAATTGAAAAGATTCTCTTAGAAATAAGCAGGCACTGGTCATTTGCTTCTGATATAGAAATTACCCTGGAAGCTAACCCGGGTTCGGATTTTGCGGAAAAAACCGCTGGCTTTAAGCAGCTTGGCATAAACCGCCTGAGTCTTGGTTTGCAAACTACGGACAATAAAAAGTTGGCCGCCTTAGGCCGCCGGCATACACGGGAAGATTTTGACCACAGCCTTGAAGCTGCCTATCGGGCAAATTTTACCAATATTTCCCTAGACTTGATGCTTGGCCTGCTTGGTGAAAGCTTTGATTCTTTTCAAGAGAATCTAGAGCTTGTCCTAACCTATAAAACACCGCACATTTCTTTCTATAGCTTGCAAATTGAAGAGGGGACAGCCCTGGCAAGGCAAGTTCGCGCCCGGCCCGATTTAGTCCCGGAGGAGGCCGAAGAACGTAAAATGTATCACTACCTCCTGGAAAGAGTGGAGGCGGAGGGGCTCCTCCCCTATGAAATTTCTAATGCCGCTAAGCCGGGCTTTGAATCCCGTCATAATTGTGTGTATTGGCGGGCGGAGCCCTATTATGGCTTAGGTCCGGCTGCCAGCTCCTACGTCTTTGGGTTGAGAAGTAGTAATCTTGCTGACTATAGTGCCTGGGCAGAGGCCATTTCTACGGGTAATTTTTCCAAAGCCTGTGTTATTGAGGAAGATGTCGATGGGACTGGCGCCCGCAAAGAATTTATGATGCTGGGCTTCCGTCTGCTTGCCGGAATCTCAAAAGAGGCATACCGTAGCCTGTTTAAGGAAGAAATGGATGAGCGGTTTTCAGCAGAGCTAGGCTTGCTTCTCAAAAAGAAATATATTGAGGTAAGGGCGGAAGGCTACCGACTCACGGCCTTAGGTCTTGATTATGCCAACCGGGTTTTTGGAGAATTTATCTAACAAAATAATGTCATCCTTCTTCACAATCGTTCAGATTTGAGGAGGCAAATTCTCTTGACGCACTGATAGTAGAATGTTAGAGTGGATAAGCACTCGAAGCAGAAGAGTGCTAAATTCTAACAAGGGGGTTGGTCTATGCCGGATGCAAAGGAAAAAAGAGAACTGAAACATCCACTTAGTGAACGAAAACGTGAAATCTTATCGGCAATCATACAAGACTATGTTCGTTTTTATGAGCCGGTCGGTTCGAAGGCCCTCTTGTCCAGGCATGAATTAGGGGTCAGTTCAGCCACGGTACGAAATGAAATGGCGGAACTGGAAGAATTGGGCTATTTAGAACAACCCCATACATCCGCCGGCAGAATTCCTTCAGACAAAGGCTACCGCGCTTATGTAGACGATATGTTGCTCATCCCCGATTTGACGAGAAAAGAAAAAGAATATTTTGATAGTGTGCTAGCAAAGAGCAGTGATGAGATTAAAAATTTAATTCACTGTGCAGCCGGAAGCCTGGCAGAATCGACCCGTCTAACCTCTCTGGTTCTGACACCAACCTACGGGGAAAGTGAACTGAAACAAGTCAAAATCCTCATGATTGAGCCGGGTAAGGCTGTGGTCGTTGTCGTTCTCTCTGTTGGTCTTGTGCGTGACCGGATAGCCTATATCCCCGAAATGATTACCCAGGAAGAGCTGGAAAGTATTGCTGAAGCGGTAGAAACAACCCTTGCCGGACAAAAACTGCATGAAATCACCTTGCTTGCTGTTACGGATGCCGGTCAAACAGAAGGGATACCGGAGCCCCTCTTAAATCAAGTCCTCTTTGAGACCTATTTAGCCATCAAGCAAGCAGAAAATATAGATGTATTTATGCAAGGGTCTCATCAATTATTGAAACAACCGGAATTTGCTGATGCAAAAAAAGCGCACCGGGTACTGGAAACAATAAGTCAAAACGGTCTTGTTGCCGGCTATCTTTCCGAGCTGGAAGAGGACAATGCTCCGGAAAAATATCAAAAGGACAGTCCTGCCTTTGCTATCCGTATTGGCCAGGAGATTACTCTGGAAGGCCTGGAGGAATGTAGCTTTATCTCTACTTCCTACCGGCTGGGCGATAGTGTACAGGGAAAAATTGCCGTTGTTGGTCCCAAACGGATGCAGTATGCCCAGATTATTTCCGAGGTCCAATTTGTAAGAAAAAAAATCAATGAAAGAATCATTGAGTTAAGTGATAAAGATATCAAAGAAATAAAAGGAGATTGCGATGACCAAACAAGAAGAAAAGCGTAACAAGGCTAATGACCAAGCATCGCCGGAGATTCTTGAAGAGGACGTAAAGGAAAAGGGCAGCCCCCTCGAAAATCTTCCGCCTGAAGAAGTCTTTTCTGAAGACGATGCTGATGAAGGAGACGACCGGAAACTTAGCGAAGAAGATGAGGAATTTGAAGAAACTGAGGATCTTGAGGAGGGTCTCCTAGAGTCCGATCCTGTTTCCGAACTTGTTACTGAGTTAAGTGAAAAACTGGCAGAGGCTGAAGATGCCAAGCTCAGGCTGAGTGCTGAATTTGATAATTTCAGGCGGCGCAGCCGCAAAGAAAGAGAGCAGGTATATACAAATGCGAAGCTTGACTTGGTGAAGAGCTTTTTACCTTTGTTTGACGGCTTAGACCGGGCTCGCGACAGTTATGTCATGCAAGATAGCGAAGAAGCAAAAAACATGCTTGAGGGCATTAATCTCCTCATAAAGCAAGGTCAAGACTGCCTTCGGGAAATCGGTGTCGAAGAGATTGATTGCGAAAATCAGGAGTTTGACCCCAATTTCCACGAAGCCGTTCAACATATAGAAGATGAGCAGTATGGAAAAAATGAAGTGATTGAAGTACTTCTCAAAGGCTATAAAGCAGGTGATACGGTAATTCGCCACAGTCTTGTTCGAGTAGCCAATTAAGAGACAAGAAGCAAATAATTGAACAAATAGTTGAAATAGTAAAGACAAGAAAAAAGAAAGAAGCAGCCAAGCTGTTAGGAGGATTAGATAATATGGGAAAAATTATAGGAATTGACTTAGGTACAACAAATTCATGTGTAGCGGTATTAGAGGGTGGCGAAGCTGTCGTTATCCCCAATGCGGAAGGATCCAGGACAACCCCGTCTGTTGTCGCGTTTGCTAAGGATGGGCAGCGCTTGGTTGGTCAGATTGCCAAACGGCAAGCCGTAACCAATCCGGACCGTACCGTTCTCTCTATAAAAAGAGAAATGGGAAGCAATTTCAAGGCAAGGATTGATGGTAAAGATTATTCACCACAAGAAATTTCGGCCATGGTCTTACAAAAACTAAAACAAGATGCAGAAGCCTATTTAGGTACGACGGTTGACCAAGCGGTTATTACCGTTCCTGCCTACTTCAGTGATGCCCAGCGTCAAGCCACAAAAGATGCCGGTCGCATTGCCGGTCTTGAAGTACAAAGAATCATCAATGAGCCAACAGCCGCAGCCCTGGCTTACGGCCTTGACAAGGAAGAAGAACAGAAAATAGTTGTTTTTGACCTTGGTGGCGGCACCTTTGACGTATCCGTCCTGGAAATTGGTGATGGTGTATTTGAAGTTTTAGCCACATCCGGAAACAACAGGCTTGGTGGTGATGACTTTGATAAGCGGGTTGTTGATTGGATTGTTGATGAAACAAAAAAATCACAAGGCATTGATTTGAGCAATGACAAAATGGCTATGCAAAGACTGAGAGAGGCTGCTGAAAAAGCAAAAATTGAACTCTCCGGCGTAACCACAACCAGTATTAACCTACCCTATATCACGGCAGATGCCAGTGGCCCCATCCACTTAGATTTGAGCTTGTCCAGAGCCAAATTTGATGATTTGACAAGTGATTTGGTTGAAGCCAGCATGAAACCTGTACGCCAGGCCATGAAGGATGCCGGTTTGGAAGCAAGAGATATTTCTAAAGTTCTATTAGTTGGCGGCTCAACACGAATTCCCGCAGTACAGGATGCCGTACAGGATTTCTTCAATAAAGAGCCCTTTAGAGGTATTAATCCTGACGAGTGTGTAGCCCTTGGTGCAGCCATTCAAGGTGGTGTTCTCTCCGGTGATGTCAAGGGCATGGTCCTGCTCGATGTCACCCCCTTGTCTCTCGGTATTGAAACCATGGGTGGGGTTATGACGAAAATTATTGAAAGAAATACCACAATCCCCACAAAAAAGAGCCAGATTTTCTCTACGGCAGCAGATGGGCAAACTTCTGTTGAAATCCACGTCCTCCAAGGAGAGAGGGAATTTGTCAGGGACAATAAAACCCTGGGCAACTTTATCTTAGACGGTATTGCACCGGCGCCCAGAGGCATTCCTCAGATTGAAGTTACCTTTGATATTGACGCCAACGGTATTGTTAATGTCAGTGCTGTTGATAAAGGAACAAGCCGTGAGCAACATATCACCATTACGGCCTCCTCCAACCTCAGTGAAGAAGAGATTGAGAAAGCGGTAAGCGATGCCGAAAAATTTGCTGAAGAAGACCGCAAAGAAAAGGAAAAGGTGGATACGAAGAATGCTGCGGACAGCATGATTTATCAAGCCGAAAAAAGTTTAAGAGATTTAGGCGATAAGGTTGAAACAGAAGACAAAAATAATATAGAATCAGCAATAGAGGACGTAAAAGCTGTGCTTGACCAAGATGATGTTCAGCTAATCAAGGCCAAAACGGAAGAGTTACGGTTGTTATTCTTCAAGGTATCGGAGAAGGTTTACCAGAAAGAGGCCGCCGCTGCCAATGCAGCACAGGCTGAGCATAGCCAGGCAGGCCAAAGTGCTTCTCCTGAAGGAACGTATGAAGCGGATTTCAAAGACGCCGGCGGCGATGAATAATCTCTCCGGTACAGACAGTACGGAGAAATATTAGTAAGATAAGACAGTAGAAAATCTCGTCTTTGAAAAAAGACGAGAATTTCTTGTCTGATTTAAAACGATTTTCTCTTATGCGGAAGGAGGATCTCTGAGTGGCGCAAAAACGCGATTATTATGAGGTTCTGGGTGTCTCGAAAGACGCGGATGAAAAACAAATAAAAAGAGCTTACTGGAAGTTGGCAAAAAAATATCACCCCGATGTTAATCCGGGCGATGATGAAGCGGAAGCTAAGTTCAAAGAAGCCAACGAAGCCTATGAGGTACTTAGTGACCCGGAAAAACGTCAACGCTATGATCAGTTCGGCCACGCCGGATTTGATCCGACAAGCTTTACCGGGGGCTTTAGTACCGGCTCCTTCGGCATCAATCTGGAGGATATCTTTAATTCGCTCTTTGGTGATTTTGGCTTTGGCGGTTTTGGCGGTTTTAGCCAAAGAGGAAGCAGGCGGACGCAAACAGCTGTTCCGGGGGCCAACCTGCGCTATCGCATGAATCTCGATTTCATGGAAGCTGCTTTTGGAACTGAGCGGGTAATTAATATTCGCCGGGAAGACTTGTGTGATGCTTGTGACGGTACAGGGGCAGCGGAGGGTGGCAAACCGACGACTTGTCCAACCTGTAAGGGAAGCGGTACTATTCACATGCGCCAACAGACCCTGTTCGGGCAAATGACCAGCACCCAGACTTGTTCACAGTGTCATGGCAGTGGTGAGATTATCGATAATCCCTGTCAAAGTTGCCGGGGTTCCGGGCGAAAAGAAAAAGTAAAAAGTTTAAAAGTAAAGGTCCCTGCCGGTATTAATGAGAACGAACAGTTGACATTACGAGGTGAGGGAGAGCCGGGATATCGTGGAGGCCCGCGTGGCAACCTTTATATTTCTATTCATATCAACCCCCACCCTGTATTTACCAGGAAAAATAATGATACTTATTGTGAGGTGCCTGTCACATTTGCCCAGGCAGCCTTGGGGGCAGAGGTGGAAGTGCCAACGATTGACGGGAATGTAACTTTTAAGCTCAATGAGGGAACTCAGCCCGATGATGTGTATACGCTGAAGGGGAAGGGGATCCCTTATATTCAAGGCCGGGGCAGGGGCAACCACCACTTCAAGGTCATCCTTGAAGTACCGCGCAATTTAAGCGAAGAGCAAAAAAATTTCCTGAAAAAGTTTGATGAAAATATAAATGAAAGCCATTATCAAAAAAGAACGGGTTTTTTCGACAAAATAAGAAATTTGTTTTCAGGTAAAAATAATGATGCAAAACATTAAACTACGTTTTCATGTTTCCCACATTCTGTCCGATCTACTTGCCGATTGCCTAAGCTCTCTCGGGGCAAGTGGCGTAGCTAGTGTAGACCGGACAGAATTTGAAGCTATCTATCTGGCCCAAAAGGATGCCGTCTACGCTACCGATGCCGTTGATGAATATCTTTCAGAGCTGCCGGAATTTGTTCTTGTGGAAGCCTGGTTTAGTCCTGAAAATAAACTAGTGGGGGTTCAAAATAATACCCCTGTCCTCGTTGACTTAGATGGCGATTTCCAAGGTGAATTATATGAGGTGCAGGACAAAGAACCTGTGCCTCTTTGCGATGTCGTGGCCTTTATTGAGGAAAAAATGGCCGCTTTTCAAGAGTTTTTCGGGGGTGATTACCGCTATCTGGGTGCAGAGCTTATTGAAAGTGAAGATTGGGAAAATGCCTGGAAAGAGTTTTATGCCCCTTTACGTCTGAGTAGCCGAATTACCGTGTGCCCCAGTTGGATTGATTATCAGGCAAATCCGGGTGAAGAGCTTATTTCTCTTGATCCCGGCACAGCCTTTGGTACGGGCTACCACGAAAGCACAGAACTTTGTACAGCCTATTTGGATGAGCTTGCCTTCCGCGAGGAAGATTTTTTTCAAGAGGCCAGGATGCTTGACCTGGGGACCGGAAGCGGTATTTTGGCTATTATCATGGCTAAGCTCGGAGCAAAATATCTTGAGGCGGTCGATATTGATGGGCAGGCGGTAGAGACGGCAAAGGAAAATTTTGCCAAGAACAACTTGAACTTTTATCCGGAAAAGAGCGGGGACAAAAAAGAAGGCTATTTCCTTTATCCGGGGGAACTATCCGATACAGGCGGAAAGTTTGACCTGCTGGTGGCGAATTTAATTGCGAAACTGCATGTCGACCTGGCCGAGGAGTATGAACGCGCACTCAATAAGAAAGGCTATCTGCTCCTATCCGGAATTATTGACAGTAAGATGCGGGATGTCTTGACTGCCCTGGAAAAAGTTGGCCTGAAACTAAAAGAGGCCCGCTTAAAAAACGACTGGTGGGCCTTAGTCTTTCGTAAACCGGAAAAATAGTTTTTTCTTGTGAACATTTAATGTAGCGTACGAGTCAAAATTGGGAATTATTTAGAATTATCTAGAGTATATTCCGGCTACATGTTAAAATAAGAGGGTAGCAATATATTGAATGGAGGTTACCTATGAAACGAACACCTTTGTATGAAAAGCATCTTGCCTTGGAGGCAAAAATGTCCGAGTATGCCGGCTTTGAGATGCCGATTGAGTATCAGGGCATTCAAGAAGAAATTCATGCAGTAAGAAATGAGTGTGGGCTTTTTGATGTCTCACATATGGGAGAAATTCGGGTAAAAGGCGAAGCAGCAGAAGCTTTCCTGAATTGGCTCCTCAGCCGTCCGATTGATGGAAGAAAGACTCATATCGTCAGCTATGTTGCCTTATGCTATGAGGATGGAGGAACCGTTGATGACTTTTTAGTCTACCGTTTTGCAGAAAAACATGATTATTGGCTGGTTGTCAATGCAGCAAACAAGGATAAGGACTATGCCTATCTCCTTGAGATGAAAGAAGAGTTCTATAAACGCTTCCCTGAGCAAAGTCAGGACTTAGTCATTATTGACGAAAGCGACTTATATGGGCAAGTTGCCGTACAGGGACCGAAAACAGTGGAGATTATGACAAAGTTCCTTGAGGGAAGGAATAAGGAGCAAGCGGTTATTGATCAAATCTTAGGACAAAAGAGCTACCATAGCTATCGTGAAGTCTTAGAAAATGACCTTTCGCTTGTTATTTCAAGGACAGGGTATACCGGAGAAGATGGCTTTGAAGTATATGTACCGGTAGCTGATACCGAGGCTGTTTGGGATGAGTTTATGGCTTTAGGCTGTGTTCCTTGTGGTCTGGGTTCTCGCGACGTCCTGCGCCTTGAAGCCGGTATGCCCCTCTATGGCAATGAAATGAGTGCCGAGCTGAATGCCTTGGATGCCGGAATGAAGTTTATCGTCAGCGACCATGAACCCTTTATTGCCGGAAAATTGGTGCAAAAGTACAAGATTATTCCCATTGTCAGTGTAAAGAAGGCCATTCCCCGTTCAGGTTACCCGGTTAAAGTGGACGGAAAAGAAGTCGGTGTAATCAGTTCAGGTGCCTATTCACCAACTATAGGTAAAGGTATAGCCTATGCTCGGGTTCCCCTTGATTTCCCCGAGGATGTTGAGGAGTTTGACGTAGAGATTCACCGTAAAGACAGGCCCTTCGTAAAAGCGACAACCCCCTTTTATAAGTAGCAGGAATTCGTAAAATTCCGCAAGTGAGATTAGTTAAGTAAGATAGAAAGTACGATTTTAAGAAGAACGGACATGTTCAAAGAAGAAAGGAAAAAAGATTATGGCAAATTATGAAGTAAGAAAAGATCTGCTCTACACAGAATCCCATGAGTGGGTCCGCAAAGTTTCCGACACAGAAGTAGAAGTTGGTATCAGTGATTATGCGGCTACAGAATTAGGCGAACTGGTCTATGGTGAAGCAGAGCCGGTAGATACGGAAGTTGAAAGAGGCGATATCGTTGGTAGTGTTGAATCCGTAAAAATGGCCAGTGATGTTTTTGCCCCGGTCAGCGGCACAATCATTGACGCAAATGAAGATATTGAAGATGAGCCGGAAGCCATCAACGAATCACCTTATGATGTTTGGATTGTAAAAATTGAACTTTCTGACGTATCCGAACTTGATGACTTAATGGATGCCGAAGCTTACGAAAAGTTTTTGGATGAGGAGGCCTAATGTCTTATTACGTTCCTATAAGTAGGGAAGAACGTAGGAAGATGCTCGAGAGCGTTGGCGTCTCTTTAGATGACCTTTATGCCCATATTCCGGCAGAATTGCGGGTAAAACGCGATTCGCTCAAGAAGATGGCTGAAAAAGGTATGTCTGAGTTCGAATTAAAGCGTTATTTCTCAGAAGCCGCCTCCTTGAATAAAACTGTAGACGAGTATGACTCCTACCTGGGCGCAGGGTGTTATGACCACTATATTCCCAGTGCTCTGGGGCATATCACAAGCCGTCAAGAGTTTTTAACTTCCTACACTCCCTATCAGCAAGAAATTTCCCAAGGTACACTACAAGCAACCTTTGAATGGCAGACTTATATCAGCAGATTAACCGGAATGGATGTGTCTAACTCATCCATGTACGATGGGGCCACGGCTGCGGCAGAGGCTGCTCTGATGGCTTTCCGCGAAAAAAGAAGAGCCAGTAAAATTTGGCTTTCTGCCGGCCTGCATCCGGAATATCTTGAAGTGGTTAAAACCTACTTGGATTTCCAGAATTTAGAATATGAAGTGGGTGAACTTAATGCCGATGGCAGAAGCTGTGACTCCTTCCCCGAGGGTGAGGGCTATGCAGCTTTCGTGGTCCAAAGCCCCAACTTCTACGGTGTTATTGAAGATCTTGATGGCTTAGTTGCTGCAGCCCACAAAAACAAGGCTCTTGCTATAGCCGTTTGTGACCCCTTTGCCCTTGCCCTCTTCAAAACTCCCGGCGAAGCCGGTTGTGATATTGTTGTTGGCGAGGCCCAGGTACTCGGCACAGGCCTCAACTATGGCGGACCCTCTTTAGGCTACATGTGTTGCACTGATGCCCTGGTGCGTAAAATGCCCGGGCGTATTTGCGGGCAAACTGTTGACGCCGACGGAGAAACAGCCTATGTTTTGACCCTGCAGGCCCGTGAGCAACATATCCGTCGTGAGCGTGCAACCTCCAATATCTGTACCGCCCAAGCCTTAATGGCAACAACGGCCGCAATTTACATGGCCTTGATGGGTAGGGACGGTATGCGTGAAGTGGCCCTCCAATCAGCAGATAAAGCAAAATATTTGCATGACAAACTTGTTGCCACAGGACTTTTCAGCTCCCTCTATCCCTCTACGCCCTTTTTCCGTGAATTTGCGGTAAAAGCAGATGAGTCACTCGACTTGAATGCCCTGAACAAGGCCCTGCTTGAGGAAGGAATTATTGGCGGAGCCGTGTTAGAGGAGAATGTATGGCTGCTTGCCGTTACAGAAAAGAAACAAAAAGAAAATCTTGACCGCTTTGTTGAAGTGGTTGAAAAATTAGCAAGGAAGGGGGCTTAATTCATGTTAGTGAATGATAAAAAATTAATCTTTGAATTGCCGGAAACCGGTGGAAGAAGAGAGTTTATTCCGACAGAAGACCGCCTTTCAGATTCTCTGGAATCCTGGTATGGCAAAGATAATTTGCGTGAAGAACTCCCTTTCCCGAATCTGGCAGAAATACAAGTATTGCGTCATTACACCAATTTATCCTCGAAGAATTTTGGTGTAGAGAACGGTCCCTATCCGCTTGGCTCTTGTACTATGAAGTACAACCCCAAAGTCAATGAGGATATCGTTGCCTTACCGGGCTTTAAGAATGTCCACCCCTTGCAACCCTATGAGACCGTTCAAGGTACCTTGAAGGCCCTGTATCACAATGAGGAATTACTCTGTGACCTGACCGGTATGGACCGTTTTACCTTCCAGCCTGCAGCAGGTGCCCACGGCGAGTTGGTTGGTGTTATGCTCATTGGGGCCTACCACAGAGATCGCGGCGATGATAAACGTAAATATATGCTGGTTCCCGACTCGGCCCACGGTACAAACCCGGCTTCTGCTGTCATGGGCGGATTTAAGGTGCGTGAAGTAAAATCGGATGAACATGGTGAAGTGGATATCGAAGACTTAAAAGCCAAATTGGATGATGAAGTTGCCGGTATGATGCTGACCAATCCGAATACATTGGGTATTTTTGAATGCAAGGTGCAAGAGATTACTCGCTTAGTTCATGAGGCCGGCGGCTTGATGTATTATGACGGAGCTAACCTCAATCCTATTATGATGCAAGTTCGCCCCGGCGACATGGGCTTTGATGTTGTTCACCTGAATGTACATAAGACCTTGTCCACACCACATGGTGGAGGTGGCCCGGGTGCAGGCCCTGTAGGCTGTAAGGCAATTTTAGAGCCTTATTTACCCGTTCCTGTTCTGGAGAAAAAAGATGACTTTTATTTCTGGGACTATGACAGACCTAAATCCTTCGGTAGAGTCCGCTCATTCTATGGAGCGGTTGCTGTTATGCTTCGCAGCCAGGCCTATATTATGGCTAACGGTATCGAGGGTCTTTCCGATGCGGCGGAAGCGGCTGTTGCTAATGCAAACTACCTCTTCCACAGCTTAAAAGAATATTTTGATACCTCAAGTGATAGGCCGGTCATGCATGAATTTGTTTTCTCCGGTGACAGGCAAGCTAAGCTGGGCTGCACGACAAACGATATGGCCAAGCGTATGATTGATTTCGGTATCCATCCGCCGACTGTCTATTTCCCGCTTACTGTTCATGAAGCCATGATGGTTGAGCCGACAGATACAGAGACAAAAGAGGGCCTTGACAAGATTGTTGAAGCCTTTAAAGCAATTGCTCGTGAGGTTGAAGAATGTCCTGAGCTGCTCCATGAAGCCCCACACCACACCCCGGTGAGAAGGCCCGATGAAGTAAAAGCAGCAAAAGATTTAATTTTAAAAGCTTAGTAAAAAACGATAAGCAAGGCTTGGTCCTGTACAGGACCAAGCCTTATATTTTCGAGGGGAAAAACTCAAAAAAGGAGAAAGAAATGGCAATAAAAGTTGCAATAAACGGATTTGGTAGAATTGGGCGTCTAGTACTGAGAGCCTTTGCGGATAGAGATTTGTTAGGGAAAGAAATTGACGTAGTAGCAATTACGACTAGAGATTGTGATGCTGCTTATGAAGCCTATAAGCTGAATTATGACTCAGCTCAAGGACGTTTTAAATATAAGATTTCCAGTAAAAAGAGTTCGGCAGACAAGCCCCATGATGATGTCTTAGTTGTACATGGCAAGAATGGTGAAGATGCCATTCAGTTAATTACTCGTGCCGACCATCCTTCAAAGCTACCTTGGAAAGAACTTGCTGTTGACTATGTTATTGAAAGTTCCGGGAAGTTCAACAATCTTGATGATGCTAAAGGCCATCTTGAAGCCGGTGCTAAAAAGGTTATCCTTACTGCACCCGGCAAGGGTGGGGTAAAAACCTTTGTTATGGGTGTTAACCATGAGAACTATGTTCCCGAAGAGGATCATGTCATTTCTAATGCTTCCTGCACCACAAACTGCTTGGCTCCTGTCGTTCATGTTTTGATTAAAGAAGGGATTGGCATAGAAAAGGGCCTGATGACCACCATCCATGCCTACACTTCCTCCCAGTTTGCGGTTGACTCAACCTCGACAAAAAATTGGCGTATCGGCCGGGCTGCAGCCACAAACATTATTCCTACAACTACCGGTGCGGCCAAAGCTGTTGCCGAAGTTATCCCTGAGGTGAAGGGAATCATGACCGGTATGGCCTTCCGGGTGCCGACAATTACAGGATCTGCTGTTGACTTGACGGTTACGACAAAGCGTGACACTTCAATTGAAGAAATAGACAGTTTGATGAAGAAAGCTTCCGAAAGCTACCTGAAGGGTGTTTTAGAATATACGAAAGATCCTATTGTTTCAACGGACGTTATTGGTAACGATGCTTCCTCTATTTACGACTCGGAAGCCAGCCTGAAGAATAACCTCCCCGGCGAGAAACGCTTCTTTAAACTGGTTAGCTGGTATGACAATGAATGGGGCTATTCCATGCGCACCGTTGATATGTTACTCTATGTTGCCGAAAAAGATGGCAAACTTTAGAGTGATATTGTGTTACATGTGAACTAGTTTAAGTTATCCCTTTTGTGTAGAATAGGACAAAGCAGAAATTAAATTTTTGCGAGGAAGGAGCAGTTATTATGAGAATTGAAATTCATGGAGTAAACACTCAAGTAAGCGATGCTACCAGAGAGCAGACAAATAAAAAGTTAGAAAAATTTCAACGGATATTCAAAGGTGAAAATGCCATTTGTACGGTAAAGTATCAACCGGCGAAGAGAGGAATGAGTGTTGAAATAACTTTAAAAATACGTCGTCATATGTATCGCGTTGAATCCGAAGCTCAAGACTCGATTACTGCGCTGGATGAAGCAGTCAGTAACCTTGAAAGAAAAATTCGCAAGCATAAGACAAAAATAAAAAGAAATAGACACGCTGCACCTGAATTGCCAACCTACTTTGAAGCTGTTCCGGAGTTGGAAGAGGCAGAAGTAGCCGAGGAAGTTCCCAAGATTGCCCGCCGGAAAAAGTTTGCTATTGATGTCATGGATCCGGAAGAAGCGGCATTACAGATGGAGTTGATTGGCCATGACTTTTTCATTTTTATCAATGCGGAAACAGGGCAAGTGTCTGTATTATATAGACGACATGATAATAATTATGGTCTTTTAGAGCCGGAATACTAAAAAGGAGAAGGGACGCAAGTCCCTTCCTTTTACTCATATTGAAAATCGTAAAGGAGCATTAATGTACGATTTCCCTCGAGAATCTACTCGGATTACCGACAAGTTAAACCCTCAACAGAAAGAGGCTGTCACCTACGGGGATGGCCCTTTGCTAATTTTTGCGGGAGCGGGCTCCGGTAAAACACGGGTTATTACAAACCGGATTGCCTGGCTTGTTAGCCGGGGCGTTCACCCTGCGGAAATATTAGCTATCACTTTTACAAATAAAGCGGCCAATGAGATGAAAGACCGGCTGGAAACTTTGCTGGGCATGGTTGCACAAAGAATGTGGGTCGGAACCTTTCACAGCATGTTACTCCGAATCTTGCGGCGGCATGCTGAGGAACTGGGCTTTACCCCCAATTTCACGATACTTGATACGGATGACCAGCAAACTCTCTTAAAGCAGTTGATGAAGAGCTTGCGTATTGATGAAAAGGCGCTTTCCGTTCGTGAAGCCCAGTCTTTTATCAGCCGCCACAAAAACCAGTTGCACTGGCCGGAGGACATTCCTTCCGGAAATTGGAGCAAGTATTTATATTACAACGAGCTCATTGAACTCTACCGGGCTTATCTAAGGGCACTCAAAGAACAAAACAGCATGGACTTTGATGATATTTTGCTTTATTCTGTCCGGCTGTTTGATGATTTCCCGGAAGTTTTAGATATTTACCGCAAACGCTTTCGGCATTTGCTGGTGGATGAGTATCAAGATACGAACCATGCCCAGTATAGGGTAATTCAACAGTTATCCGGCTTCCATAAGAATTTGACCGTTGTTGGTGATGATGACCAGTCGATTTACAGTTTTCGCGGGGCTAACCATGAAAACATTCTAAATTTTGAGCAAGACTTTCCTAATTGCCATATCATAAAATTAGAGCAAAATTATCGCTCTACCGGAACGATTCTAGAAGCGGCAAATGCCGTTATTGCAAACAATCAGGCAAGAAAAGAGAAAGAGCTTTGGACGGCTAACGTCAAGGGTGAGCCGATTCAGTTTTATAGGGCCAATGACCAGTACGACGAGGCAAGGTGGGTGGCAAAAGAAATTAAGCGACTCAGCACAAGAAGGGAAAATCCGATTGCCCCGCAGGAGATTGGTATTATGTATCGGGTAAATGCCCTAAGCAGGAATATTGAGTCCGCCTTGCGTGAAGAAGGAATCCCTTACCATATTTACGGTGGGGTAGGCTTTTATGAGCGCAAAGAAATTCGCGATATTTTAGCCTACTTGCGCCTGCTTATCTCAGAAGAAGACCGCTTGGCCTTTCAACGCGTGGTGAATACACCCAGGAGAGGGATTGGCGATGTCACGATTGACCGGGTGATGGATCATGCGACAGCTGAAGGAAAAAGTCCCCTGGATATTGCCGGACGTGCTTCGCAATATCCTGATCTCGCCTATGCAGCATCACGCTTACAGGCTTTTGCTCACTTGATCCGTGATATGCGAGAAAGTATGCAAAAAGACGCCAAAAGCTTTCCGGAATTCCTCCGTTATGTTGCTGAAGAATCCGGCTTAATCCCCTTTTGGGAGACAGAATTGGCAAAAGGGAGTTTAGAAGCAGAGAGTCGCTTGCAAAATCTGGAAGAGTTGCGTTCCGACGCCCTGGAGTTTGAAGCCAGACAGGAAGAGGATATGCGCCTCTTAACCGAGTTGGCTGAGCGCTTTGGTGATGATGGGATGAACCGGGTGCTTTTTGAAGATAGGCATGGGGAGGTTGCAGAGGGCCTCACGCTAACGGCACTTACCGGGGCATTCCTCGAAAACACCAGTTTGTACACCTCGGCGGATGAGGAGGAAATGGGCGGTGCAGTCTCTTTGTTGACGGTGCATAGCGCCAAGGGCTTGGAATTTGATGCGGCTTTTGTTGTTGGTATGGAAGAAGGTATTTTCCCCGGTTTTCGTTCTCATAATTCAAAATCTGAGATGGAGGAAGAGAGAAGGCTGGCCTATGTCGCTATTACCAGGGCACGCAAACACCTTTATTTAAGTTCAGCCAGGGCGCGTCTTTTATATGGCAGAAGTTCTTATAATCCGGTTTCCCAGTTCCTTGCTGAAATACCGGGTGACTACATAGAAGAACTGGGCGGCTCACGATTTGGTGATGGTGAATACCTTAAAGAAGAGGCGGGCTATCCCGGTACATCCTTTGTGGAAAAAAGGCAATGGGATAATCCAACAAGCTCTGTGGGGCAAGCCGGGACCGGGCTGAGCGGGGCGATAGCCGCCAAAGAAAATCCTTTTGCAAAAAAGCACCGTCCCAATATCAATAAGAACACTATGAAAACGAAACGAAATTTACAAGAACTGGCTATCGGAACAAAAGTTCGGCATAAACGTTTTGGTGAGGGTGTACTCTTGAAAATAGAGAAGTTAAGCCATGATGCTATCCTCAGCATTGATTTTTCAGGAAAAATAAAACATATGACTGCGGGAATGGCGAAATTGGATATTGTTGACAAAGAGTAAAGATGAAGGTGAAATATGCCTGGCAAAGAAACAATTAGCATTCGTCAAGAAAAGGAAAGGGCGGAACTAATGCGCCTTAGTCCCTTTGCGGCACATTCACAAAAATCTCGCGGGAGAAAAAGGAAAGAGGCGGAATGTCAAACACGGACGATTTATGAACGGGATGTGGGCCGAATTATCTACACCCGGGAATTTCGCCGCCTGCGCCATAAAACACAAGTTTTCTTCAATCCCAGAAGCGACCATGTTTGCACCCGTATGGAACATGTAATATACGTCTCCTATATCGCCCGGACAATTGGCAGTTCCTTAAGGTTGAACTGCGACCTCATTGAGGCGATTGCCCTTGGTCATGATATAGGACATGCTCCCTTTGGCCATAGCGGTGAGGCGGAAATTAATGCCATATTAAAGCGAGAACAATCAGATATGGTCTTCCAGCATGAGGGCCACAGTTTACGTGTTTTAGATATTTTGGCTGAACGCGACGGGAAAGCCGGGGGCTTAAATTTGAGTTTTGAGGTCCGAGATGGCATAGCTTCGCATTGTGGGGAAAAATATCTGGAAGCAAGATTAATCCCGCAAGCTATGAAGAGCGAGGAGGATATGCTTAAGGGGATTAAGACCCATGCCCTCCCGGCAACTTTGGAAGGCTGTGTTGTACGCATAGCCGACCGCATTGCCTATTTGGGGCGAGATATTGAAGATGCCGCGCGGGCCGGTTTGATGGATTTTACTGATATACCCGGAGATATCAAAAAAAGCTTGGGGAAAAGCAATGGCGAAATCGTGAACAGCCTCGTCACCGATATTATTTCTGAGAGCAGGGGGAAAAATGAAATTAGCCTTTCCCGGGAAAAAGCCGAAAGTATGAGCCGCTTGTTGCAAATCAACAGCCTGCAAATTTACCAGGCAAACAAAGTTCGCCGCTATGAATTTCTGGTTCGGCAAATTATTGACGGTTTGTATCAGGCCTATAAAACGGCACTTGAAGATCCGGAGAGATTGGCTGCGGCTGAAGATGGTGTCTTACAGAATTTTTCCCGTTATATTGCCGCCCATCCGGAACCACAAGCCACTAATCAGCGAAAAATCATTGACTATATTGCCGGAATGACGGATGCCTTTGCTACAGAAAGTTTTAACCAGCTCTATCAGATATAATATTGCATTAAACAAATTACAGCTATAAAGTTACAAAATCTATCAGACGCAAAGCTATAGAAAGAAGGGCAGACCATGTCTCCAAAGAATTATTTTTATGCCATGCTCCACCGGATGCGCTACATTAAGCGCTGGAGTTTGATGCGTAACAGCGAGGAAGAGAATGTACAAGAACACACCCTGGAAGTAGCCTATATAGCTCATGCCCTGGCCCTTATCAGCCCGAAAGTTTCGCCCGGCGAAGTTTTTGCGGACCCGAAAACCTGTGTCATGCTGGCCTTGTACCATGATGTATCGGAAATGATTACCGGCGATCTTCCTACCCCTATAAAGTACTATAATCAAAAAATCTACGATTCCTTTTTAGAATTGGAAGAGGAAGCCCTCCAGCTTATGGTTGAAACTATTCCGGAAGCCCTGCGGGAAGAGTATGCTAAATATTTAAGACCTCAGAGCGAAGACCCCTCTTTTTTAAAGTGCCAAAGAATTGTAAAAGCAGCCGATACTTTGTCCGCCTATATTAAATGCTTGGATGAAAAGGCTGCCGGTAATAAAGACTTTGAAGATGCGGAAAAAACAATTTTGAAAAAACTTCATGCCTATCAGATGCCTGAGGTGGAATGGTTTTTGGATAGCTGTATAGAGGCCTATTCCCTGACCCTTGATGAATTGCGTGAACAAGACAGAGGGTGAAAGTAAAAGAGGCTTTTTCTCGTTACAGAGACGTTACGTTTTTCCTAAGTTTAGCTAACAAATGCCTAAATATGGGCTTTTTCAGCTTTTCGTTCAAATTTTTGTAAAGTGAAAATGCTAGAATGCTAAAAGATATTATCCTTTATTTTAGGATGGTAAATTATACTTTTAGACAGGAGAAAGTAGCTTGAAAAGGAAAGGTACTCTTTTAGTCGTTGCACTTTTGTTGCTGGTACTTGTTATTGAGCTTGGTCTTTTATATAGAGAAAATATAACTGCAGAGCCGGTATACCCTCTTACAGGAATTATTACAGCGAATCCCTCCTGTAATATGAGGCGCGATCCCAACACTTCACGGGAGGCCTTACGTGAGCTGAAAAAAGATGTAAAGGTAACCGTCTTGGCTGAGGTAGAGGGGCAAATGGTGGGCAGCAACCCCCTTTGGTATGAGATTAGCTATGGAAATATCCATGGCTATGTCAGTGCCGAATTTGTTCGCCTGGAATATGAGATTCAGTTGCCGGACTACGGAATCCCTCAAGTCAACCTGCCGGCAACGGCGGATTTTCGTGCAGGCTTGGAGCAAAGCGGTTTTCCGCAAGATTATGTTAACGCCTTAATGGCCCTGCATGAAAAATATCCGAATTGGAAGTTCACTCCGCTTTTTGTAAATTATAGTTTTGAAACAGCTGTCCGCGGAGAGTTCCGCCCCGGCGTCAACATGGTAACAGCATCAGCTCCACCGGAGTATAAATCAAAAGCGGATGCCGATTTTAACTATGTGACCAATACCTGGTACCAATATGAACCGGGCTGGGTCGGAGCCTCAAAAGAGCTGATTGCCTTCCAGATGGATCCGCGCAACTTCCTTAATGAAATTCAAATTTTTCAATTTGAGAATCAAAGATATAACGGGGAAATCCCCTATTTACAAGGACTCAATAATATTGTTCGCCATACCTTCATGGAACAATATCCTATCCAATATTTGGATACTGAAGGTGAGACCCGTACACTGGATTCATCCTACCCCATGCTTATTGAAGAAGCAGGACGAAGTTCAGGTGTCAGCCCCTATCATCTGATTTCAAGAATTTTACAGGAAGTAGGCCCGCAGGGCTCCTCCTCGGTACGAGGTGATTATCTTGACATGAAGGGCTACTACAACTTCTTTAATATCGGTGCTTTCGGGGGTTCGGATCCACTCTACATGGGCCTTGTTACAGCTCGTGACGGGATTAAGGGATACTCTGAAATGAAGAATTCAAAGTTTCTCTTTCCCTGGATAAATCCTTCAAGAGCCATCAGCGGGGGAGCCATTTTCCTCGGAGAAGACTATATTAACGTAGACCAACATACCCTATATTTACAAAAGTTTAACCTGGCCTCGCGCTATACCCGCCCTTTCACTCATCAATACATGGGTAATGTCCTGGCCCCGGAATATGAAGCCATTGATGTATATAAGGCCTATGAAAACATGGGTGCCCTGGCCGATGCCAAAGAATTTGTCATCCCTGTATTTTTAGATATGCCGGATGTTGTACCCTCGCCAACCGGAGGGGGGAATGTAAATAACTGGCTTAAGGCAATCTACATTAATGGAGAGCCGTTAACCGATTTTCAGGCGAACCGCTATGAATACAAATTAAATATCAAGGCAGCCGGTAAAGGCTTGTTTGTTGAAGCCTTACCTTGGAATAGTGATGCCGCTGTCTATGGCAACGGTGTATACCGTTTAGGTCCCGGTATCAATGAAATTATCATTCAGGTAAATTCACCGGCCGGAACGGCACGAAATTACCGCCTTAGCATCTATCAGTCAGAACATACTGCCCATCAAAATCCGTCCGACCTACCGAAAGTACAAAGTCATAATTATCAAATTAGCGCATTAGGCTACTTATACGGTGTTGACCCCAAGGTGGGGGCCAATGCAAGTGAATATCTGATTAGCCAGTATTCTCTGCCGGATAGCTATCGGCTAGTAGTGGTTGCGCAAGATGGCCAAACCCCGATAGAAAGAGCCGGCACAGGCTCTGTTCTTCAATTGAGGCGAAATGACCTGATTGTCAATGAGTTTCCTATTGTTATCCTGGGAGATATCAATGGTGATGGTTTAATCAATTTTGAAGACCAATTAATTTTACGCGAGCATATTTTAAACATGGGGAACAGCCTGACAACGGCACATAACTTAGCAATGGACATCAATCAGGATGGCTACGTTAATATTATCGATCTCAAAATGTTAATAGACCATGTTAGAGGAGTATCAACGATTAACCAGTATTTAGGACTCTAGCCTATAGCCTGCAGCCTACAGCTTAAGGGAGGGCTGGATTTACCTCTTTAAACTAGAAGGAGTTACTCTTATGGATACAAAAAGTAGAAGAAAGCACGGCTTATTACTAGGGCTTTGCTTGCTGGCCTTGCTGTTGGCACAGATTCCGGTAGAGGCCCAAGGCGTTGTCGGTATGTCATCTCCCGATTTCGTTGAACGCGGTTATAGCATGACGGTGACGGTTACCGCTACAGGCGCTTCTGCCGGTGTTAACGGTGTAGAATTATACCTGATTTACGATGCCGCCAATTTTCAGTTTGTGAAAGTTAATTCAACATTCCTGGGTACTTTGGGCGGTTCTGTTACATCGCCTGCGGATGGCGGACTATTTGAACTGCAAGATACAACGGGTGGAGTTATTCAACTTTTAGCGGTCGATATTCCCTACACACCGGCAGATAATGTGATTGCCGTTTTGGAGTTTACAGCAAAGGCGGATGCCAATATTGGCCCTATCAGCTTTCAATTTAAAGATGGTTCTTTCGTACAAACCGTTAACGGCCGTGTTAATGCTACCAACGAAAAACTGGTTATGGAGATAACCGGTCAGACGGAAGCCCCTATTTCAGATACCCCCCTGCCTCCGGCAGAGCAGACAGAAGCTGCTGCAGAACCCGGTATTGACGTTCCCTATGATCCGAACAATCAAATAGCACCGGAAGGGCAGGGGACAGGAGATGGAGATGATTATAATATTGGTGCTTTAAACTCCGACCCTGCAGCAACGACGAAAGAAAGACGTACAGAGATAGTAAGTAAGCCGACCCTACCTGACAGCAAACGCACGGAGAGAACTGAAGAGGAAACCAAAACCCCCTTGCGTTCTGTTACCGGCCAAGCTTTGTATGCTCCGGAAGACGGCATGCCCTTAAGTAAAATTCCTGAAGGCTTCCAAGGTGGTATGGAAAAAATCCTGGGAGTCAACGTTCCGGTGGCAAAGTCTTCGGAGAAGGAGCTGAGCCTATATTATCTGAGAAATAGCCGCGGTGATGAGGATTTCTATACCTATGAAGAATCAACAGAGCGTTTTAAGTTCTATGATTTAGAAAAAGAAGCCGAGAAAGAGAGTGAGAGTAAATCGCGCTTTAGTGCCAAAGGGGGAAACGGAAACACCTGGAAAATTCTTTTAGTCTCTCTAATTGGCCTTTCAGCCCTGAGTATTATGATTTTCACCATTTATCGGAATATACGTTTGAGATAATTCTTGTTGAAACATTTTTTTCAGCCGGTTCCACAATGCTAGCCGGCTGCTTTTTTCTGTTATGATACGTTAGATAGTGGCTAGTCAAAAGGAGAAATTAATGCCGGAGCCCGGAAACAAGAAGCAAGCTGGTCTCAAAGCTTGGAAACATTTTTTACTAGACAAGGAGATGGTGCGTTATTTAATCCTGGGTGTCTTGACCACCTTGGTTGATTTTTTTCTGGCAACCATCTTGAGGGAAATCTTTGGGGATGAACATAAGCTTGTGTTCAACAGCATAGCGGTTGTTTCAGCCATTATCTTTTCCTATATCGGTAGCCGGCTTTTTGTCTTTAAGTCAAAAGGACCGATCGTACAAGAATTCAGCCAATTCTTTTTTTCCCGTATCGGGATTTCTTTTATTTTCAGCAATGGTACAATTTGGTTTCTGGAAGATGTCCTTAATTTCACAAAAAAAGTACCCATCATCAGGCTGGCTTGGTCTAAAATTATAGGTGCCGGCCTGGTTGTAACTTTAAACTATCTGGTAGGTAAATTTCTTGTCTTTCGGAAGCGGAAGATAAAAAAAGAAATGTAGAATAGATTGCAATAAGAGGAAAGAGTGTATATGAAAACATTTACACAAGGAGAAAAAATGGATTTTGAAGCTGCTTTAGACTACCTGTTTAGCGCCAATGATTTAGGCATTAGGCCGGGCTTAGAGAGAATCCGCGAACTCATGAATCGCTTAGGTAATCCGGAAGAGGATTATGAAATTATCCACATTGCGGGTACAAATGGCAAGGGCAGCATCTCAAGCTACTGTGCCCATATTGCTGCAGAGGCAAATAAAAAGACGGGCTGGTTTACCTCTCCTTACTTGGAAAACTTTAATGAAAGAATCCGGGTCATTGATGGTAAGAAAGGTCTTGAGGACTTTCAGAAAAACTTCCGCAGCCCGGAAATTTCCGATGAGGATTTTGCCGGCTTGATGACAGATATCAGCCTTGTTATTGAAGACATGAAAAAAGAGGGCTATCAGATGCCCACTGTTTTTGAAATGCTTACCGCTTGTGCCCTTTTACACTTTTCACGGGAAAAAGTTGATTTGGCCGTTTTAGAAGTTGGTCTGGGCGGACGTCTGGATTCTACAAATGTCATTAAAAAATCTTTGGTTTCCGTTATTAGCTCGCTTGGCTATGATCATACGGATCGTCTGGGCAAAACACTGGCAGAAATTGCCGGGGAAAAAGCGGGTATTATAAAGGAAGGGTCCCACCTTGTTCTTTATGACCCCTGTGATGTGGTTGAAGCCGGAGAGGAAGGACGAAAGGCCAAAGAGACGGTTCTGGCTATAGCGAAACAAAGGGGAGCTTCCTTACAAGTAGTTTCCAAGTCCATGATCTCCGACCATAATATTGACCACAATATGCAAAGCTTCAGCTACGATAACAAACGTTGGGAAACATCATTAAAAGGGGAGTTTCAAGTCCTGAATGCAGCTGTGGCCATTGAAGCCTGTCGTAAAATTACGGATGATGAAACAATTCAGCAAGGGCTCCAAAAATCCATCTGGCCCGGCAGACTGGAAGTTTTACGAGAGGAGCCCTTACTTATGATTGACGGGGCCCACAATGTACAAGGCTGTGCTGCGCTTGCCCGTGAACTCGAACGGGATTATAATAATGAAGATATTATATATTTGTGTGGCATTTTAGCTGATAAGGAACATGAAAAGATGCTTCGTCTTGTCTTAAGCGAAAGGACAAGAAAGCCTTATGCGATTTATTGCACAGAAGCACCGGTACCGAGAACGATGAGTGCACCGGACTTAGCCAAAGAACTGGCTAAAATCCTTGAACTGGAAGAAACAAATCTCCGGAATATTGATGCAAGGACGATAGAAGCACCGCAAAATAAAAAATCTATGATTGCCTACTCGGCTGATATGGAAAAGGCTTTTTTAGAAGCTTTTTCCCAGGCGAATGAAGAACAAAAAGCCTTGGTAGCCTTTGGGTCTTTATATTTAATCGGCAATCTCAGGCCTATTATCCGCCGAGAGCTGGGTAAGAGAGAAATGTATTAGGCAGTAATGTATTAGGCAGTAAGGTAAAGGGGTTACACTTGAATTTTAAGCAGCGCATTGATTTTTTTCATAGCTTGGAGGAAAATGACTTGACCTTCTTCGCCCCGCCCGGCGAAGTTTATACGGCTGCCAATTCCTACAACAAAGCTCTGCAGCTTTTCCTTGACGGAGATGAAAAACAGGCCCAAGAACGTCTTGCTCAGATTAGTGAGGATTACCCCTTATTTCCTCAAGCCAGTCATTTGTATGGTATTTTGCTGGCTGACGAAAAGCGCTTTGAAGAAGCGGAGCAATATCTGGAGCGAGTCCGTCTCTTAGATATTAGCGAAGAAGAGCGTAAGCAACTTGAGGCAGAATATAAAGTTGTCAAGCGGGAAGCGAATAAACGTCGTAAGGAACGGGCTAAAATAAATAAGCGGGAGAAAATGCTGGCACCGGTCAAAAAAGAAATTGCCATGGAGAGTATCCTGCAGAGGGCCAGCTTCACCGGAGAGACCGGGGCAAATCAAGATGTCGTCCAAAAGGGACATTTTATTTACGAGGATGCCGAAGAAAAAAGAAAAACAGCCTTAACGCTTATTCTGGGGCTGGGTGCCGCCCTCTTACTTCTCCTCTTCTTTTTCTTTTTTTGGCGGCCGGGAATTCTTAAAGAGCAAGCAAGAAGAGAGGCGGAAGTGGAAAAGCTGGCCTGGCTTGAAGAGGAGTTAACGGAGCGTGCGGCAAGCTCTTATGATTTGGCCCTCCTCCTGTCTGAGTATCAAGGCTGGATAGAAGCCGGCAGGCCCAAAGATGACAGCATAGGCGGTCAGAGGCCAAGTGTGGAATCAACTACAGAAGAAATGGCAGAAAATGACATAACAGATAAAGGAGAATAACCTTGAAGTTTGTATCGACAAGAGATGAGAATATACAGGTGACTTTTAAAGAGGCTGTCTTGTCAGCCCGTTGCCCCAGAGGCGGATTTTTTGTGCCGGCGAATTTCCCGGAAATAGACCTGTCCCTTTTATCATCATTCCGGGAACTCAGTTTTCCTGAAAAAATGGCGAAATGCTTGAGCCTATTCCTTTCAGAAATGGAGTACTCCCAGGCTTTGAAGCATTGTTATGCGGCCTTCAATGAGACCGATTTTAGCGAAAAACCTTTTCAGGCCTCAGCCCTCAATCCCTATAAAAAAGAAGAGCAAATTATTTTCCTTGAAAGGGGGCCGGCCGGTGTTCGTCAAGACTACGCCAATGCCCTGCTACGTGAGTTTATTGCAGAATGGCTTGGTGAAGAAAAGCTTTTGCTCTTGTCCGATTCCCGCCTTAGCTCAATCCTTTCTTTGGCTGCGAGCATCCGCCCTGAAGGAGGGATAAGACCGGTATATTTTCTGGATAGGCGCTTCCCTCAAAACAGGATTAATTTGCTCAGCAACTATTTGCAAAAGGATCAGTCCTTTGGCCTTTTCCTTGATAAGGAATTACCGCAAGCGGAGATTACACTCTATAAAATTTTCCATTCGCCCGGTTTTTTGGAAGGACTTCGGGAAAAAGGCTGCCAGGTTCTTTTTGCTGATGGTAGTTCAGTGGTCTCCTTGCTGACCCAAATGAGTCTTCTGCTGATTAGCTATACAGACTTTGTTGCCCAGGATGTTTTTCCGGATAGAGATAGTCTTGATATGTATGTGTCCAGTGATGATCTCGACCTGGTTTTAGCTATTCTCTATCTAAAAAGCATGGGCCTTCCTTTTGGTCATATTTTTATAGCGGAAAATAGTCAAAAAGTATACAGTAATTTCTTCCGGACAGGGCGTTTCCAAAGCAGGCAGCATTTTTCTAATACCATAGCTCCCAGCTTGGATAATCAGGTTTCGCCCCATTTTGAGCCCCTGCTTTTTGAACTTCTGGGCAGGAATCGGGAACTTTTGAGGGAGTGTGCTGTAGCCTATGATGACAATGAGAATTTTGTTTTGGACCGGCAATTACAACGGTCTTGGAGAATGCACATTAGCGCCGTTTATAATAGCGATAAAGACTTAATCAGAATGTGCCGCAGCCTGTACGACAGGACAGATTATTTGCTTGATGCAGGGGCTTCCATAGCTTTTTGCGCCAGGCAAGTACAACGTAGTAAGTTGGACGATATTTTTTGTGTTGTTTCTTCTCAAAATCCCTTATGGTCATTAGCCCTGGCTTCTGAAGCACTTTTTCACAAACCGCTCCAGGAAAGAACAAAAATCAAAGCCTTGATAAGGGAAACGATTGAAGAAAGCGGTATTGCCCTGCCCGGAGCATTCTCAGAATTGCTGGAAGCGAAAAAGCAGCCGGAAAATTTATTCCGAACCGTTTCCGGAGAGAATCTTCAGGAAGAAGTTCTTGCCCAATTGCTTCTCTTTCTTGAGGCAGATAATCAGTAAGCGGGGAATGCGATGAAGCGTCTAAAGAGTATTGGCTACCTGTTAATTTTCAGTCTTTGCCTGAGCCTTTTTGTTTCTTTTCCCGACCGCCCGGTGCAAGGTGAAGAGCTTCCTCTAGATGAACCGGCTGAAGAGATGGCAGAGGAGCTAACCGATGAAGGATCGGATGAACTAAGGGATGAATCATCCGATGAAGAGTCGGGAGAACCATCGAAGCCTGTTTTAGGGCCCTTGATTGCTGATGAAGAATTGAATGCCCTGGTTTTTGATGTTCCGCGGCCGGAAGAAGCCTGGCCAAGCCTCGATGAAATTAGTGCCGCAGCTTATATTGTTGCTGATGCGGATACAGGCGAAATTATTTTTGAACATAATGGGGGAGACATTGCCTATCCGGCCAGCATGACAAAGATTATGACGGCCCTGGTTGTTATCGAACACCCGGAATACGAGCCCGACAGGCCTATTTATTTTAGTAATGTCAGCTGCGCTATGCCGGCTCCCGAGTCATCAACGGCCGGCTATGTACCCGGAGAAATAGCACCGACAATTTCTTTGTTATATGTCATGATGACCCGTTCGGCTAATGAGGTTGCTAACGCCTTGGCAGAAAACTACGGCGGAACAATTGCCAACTTTGTGGACTTAATGAACCAAAAGGCCAAAGAGTTAGGCTGCGAAAACACAAATTTTGTAGACCCCTGCGGTTTTGGCTATGTCGACCACCATACAACCGGAGAAGATATGGTGAAAATCATTCGACACGCTATGTCGCATGATCTTTTCCGCGCCCTGGTTTCCTGTAAATTTTATAGTGCGCCGCCCACCAATATCCACAAAATGTCAGGTTGGTCAAATAACTTTAACGGAAATTACTTATTATTATTCCAAGATGCCGGCTACCAGTCCCCCTGGCTGAGATCCATTGACGGGATAAAAACAGGCCATACGGATTTAGCGGGTGACTGCTTGGCCAGTGCGGCGACAACCCATGACGGGCGCCACCTCATTGCGGTAATTTTTAACGCCCTGTATGTAGGGAACAACTATAATTCCTATGTCGGCTCTAATATTATGTCGCGGACCTTGCTTGAAGAAGGGGCGAAGCGGATTGGTTCGCCCAGAAAAGATGATGCCGAGGAACTGGCCGATTCGGATTATGCCTGGCCCATCTTGCGGGAACGTAGTGGTGAAACGGTAGCCGAAGAGACCCTCCCCTTGCCAAGCTATACACTAGCCCCTCGTATTCAGGATGTGGCTGAGCAAGATATTGATCGTTCAAAGATAGAAATTAATAAGCTGACCCTGGCCCTATTAATTATTTTCTTGAGTCTGTTTTTTGTTGTTTCACTTACTTTGATCTACCACGCTCTCCAAGAGCGGAAAAGAAAGAAGCGGTCGCGGAGGAGATTGTAAGGCTGTAGATCCGGCTGCCGGTGCATACAGGTTAAAAACTGAAGGCGCACAGTGAAAACACGAGAAAAACAAAAAGAAACAAAGAAAAACGGAGCAATGAGCGTGCAAATTAAAAATGAATTGACAAAGTGAGCAGAAAGAGATATCTTATGTAGGCGCCAAAAGGCGTCTTATTTTTGTAATACGAAAGATTAAGATAGGAAAAAGAAGAGGGAGAAAGAATGAAAACATATGTTCCAAAGGCTTCCGAAATAGAACGCAAATGGTTGCTTGTTGATGCAAAAGACCAAGTTGTCGGCCGTATCGCAACTCAAATTGCCGCTCTGCTTCGTGGTAAGCATAAAGCTGAATACAGTCCTTTCCAAGACACCGGAGATTTCGTTATTGTCATTAATGCGGACAAAGTAAGGTTAACCGGTAACAAGGAACAACAAAAAGTCTACAGAAGACATTCCGGCTACATGGGCGGATTGAAAGAAGTTAGCTATCAAAATATGATGGAAAAGCATCCTGAGCGCATTATCGAAAAAGCTGTTAAAGGGATGCTTCCCCATAATAGCTTAGGTCGGCAAATGTATAGAAAATTAAAAGTGTATGCAGGGCCTGACCATCCACACGCTGCCCAACAACCGGAAGTGTATGAGTTGGATTAAGGAAAGGGGTATTATAAATGGCCAATAAAGATTTTTTCTACGGTACAGGTAGACGTAAAAAAGCAATTGCTCGCGTAAGATTATATCCTGGTCAAGGTCAAATTATCATTAATGGCAAGGATATTGATGATTATTTTGAAATGGAAACCTTGAAATACATCGTCAGACAACCCTTGAACCTGACCGGCTCAAGCTCTGACTTTGATATTAAAATCAATGTCCATGGTGGTGGTATTTCCGGCCAGGCCGGTGCAATCCGTCACGGCATTTCCCGGGCCTTAGTTGAAGCAGACGCTGAAAAATATAAAGCAAGTCTGAAAAAAGCCGGTTTCTTAACTCGTGATTCCAGAGTTAAAGAACGTAAGAAATACGGTCTCAAGAAAGCCCGTAAAGCTTCTCAGTTCTCCAAACGTTAATGGAACAAGAAACGACAACATCGGGGGGCGCGGGTTTCCGCGCCTCTTATCTTTCGAGAAGTCCGGAAGAAACAGAAGAAATCGCATATTTGTTTGCCCCCTTGTTGGAAGAGGGCGATTTAATTCTTGCTTTTGGAGGGCTTGGAGCCGGGAAAACTTGCTTTGCCCGAGGTCTTGCCCGTGGCCTTGGAGTTCTTGGAGAAGTAGCCAGCCCCAGCTTTACCTATTTGCGTGAACACAGGCCCAAAGAGGAGGGCGGGCCGGCTTTTTATCATTTTGACTGCTACCGCCTCCATGATGCAGATGAATGGTTTGAACTCGGCTTTGATGAATATTTAGGCGGCCATGCTGTCAGCTATATAGAATGGCCGGAGCGTGTGCTCCCTTCCTTACCGAGCAAATATATTGCCATTTTTTCAGAAAATACGGACAATCCCCGGGAGCGAATCTTTCACTTTGTATTTCCCGAGCAAGATAAGCGGCAGAAGGGTAAAATGTTGGAGGAGGCTCTTGCTGCTTTTGTGCGTGTAGATGTTGTGTGAAATATAAGGAAACTATATGCGTTGTTTAGCCATTGATAGTTCGACAAAAAGTTTATCTATTGCCATTACGGAAAATGGTAAGTTGCTTTGTGAGCGAAATCAGAATCTCGGCTTTACCCATTCTGAAACCCTTCTTCCGCAAATGTTAGCCCTACTTGAAGATGCCGGACTTTCCTTTGAAGATATGGATTTTTTTGCCGTAACCAGCGGTCCCGGCTCTTACACCGGTATCCGTATTGGCTTGAGTACCATGAAGAGCATTGCCTGGTACCTAAATAAGCCACTTTTTGCCTTTTCCGGCTTAAAAGTTATGAGCCGGGCTTTTGCCAATACAAATCAGTTCATTTTACCGTCTCTTGACGCCCGGAGTAAAAGAGTGTTTAGCGCCCTCTTTAAGGGGGAGAAGACAATCTTGCCGGAAGCAAATCGTACGAGCAACATTCTTCTTGAAGAGTTAAAGGATATCTTTTATGCAGGGAGGAGGGAGAAGCCTGAGCTCTATCTGCTTGGTGATGGCAGCCCGGTAATCTTCCGTGACTATAAAGAGGATCCGCTCAGTCAGGAACATGTTACTCTTGTGCAGATGGAGGACGGTCTTGCGGGATTGCGGGCCTACCATCTAGCCAGATTGGCGGAAGAGGCCTATCAAAAAGGCCTTCGTCCCGGCTGGCAGGAAGCCGAGGCAAACTATTGCTCGCCGACACAGGCGGAACGGGTTCGGCAAGAAAAACTTAGCCACATGCTTATTCGGAAAGCCAGCCTTCAGGATCTTGACCTTATCCACTATATTGAACGGATGACCTTCCCGACACCCTGGTCTAAAAGGTCCCTGCAAGCACAGCTTGACCCGGAAAACAAGCATGCCTATTTATATTTAATTTTTTCTGATGAGAGTGAAGAGGAAGTTTTAGGCTATGCCGGCTATTATATGCATCTTGATGAAGCGGAAATTCTCAATATTGCCGTTTTAGAAGAAGCCAGGCGGGCCGGTGTGGGAAGAAAACTTTTGCGCTATCTTTTGCAAGAGGCGAGAAAGTGCGGTGCGCTTCGTATTACCCTGGAAGTTAGAGAGAGTAATCTGCCCGCACAAAAACTATATTATTCGCTTGGTTTTCAAAAGTGTGGCATAAGGAAGGGCTACTACGACAAACCGCGTGAAGATGCCCTCATCCTGGAATTAGTCCTTACTGCCTAGGCTTTCAGGCTAATATCCGACCACCATTGCTCAGACTGATATCCGGCCACCATTGCTGTGATAAATTAGGCACAAGGCATGAGCCAAGGCAGCAAGACCGCCTTTGGCAAACCCATCTCCGATACTGATTGATTCTTTATGCTTTAGCCCTTAAAATGGCCTGGGTTGTAAGGGGGATGACTTGCTTTTTACGTGAGAGTACACCTACAGCATCAAAAGCTTGTTCATCCAAAGAACTTCCAAATGTACGGGCAATTTCACTATCAAAGGCTCCAACAACCAAGATGCGAGACATTTCTTTGAAAACATCTGTAAAGACAAGGAGATAGGTGGAAAGTCCGGCAAGCAGCAAGTCCTCCTGCATCTGTGCAATTAATTCAGACTTGCGAGACTCTAAATCATCGAGATTCATGGTAAAGACTTGGGCTACCCGCACGAGTTCGCCATCAATCTCAAAATCCTTTACATCTTCGGCCAGTAGGCTTTTGGCATCTTTTCCTTCAAGTGAAGTGCCTGCTTGGAACATTTCTTGGGCAAAACTCGGAATATCAAGGTTGGCAATCTGGGCCATCCGCCGCAACATACGCCGGTCGTCATCAGTGGTTGTCGGGGACCTCAGCATCAAGGTATCGGAGATTATGGCCCCGCAAAGTAGTCCGGCAATCTGCCTTTTCGGATGGATTCCCTGTTCAAAGTACATCATGGAGATAATCGTTGCCGTCGATCCCACCGGGACATTGCGAAAATAAATGGGTTGTGGTGTGTTGATATTAGCGACCCGATGATGATCAATGATTTCAATAATTTCGGCAGAATCAAGATCCGGTACAGATTGGTTGCGCTCATTGTGGTCGACCAGAATGATCTTCTTCTTGGGTGTGGCAATCAAATGATAACGGGCAATGCTCCCCAAAACCTGACCTTTCTGATTGACAACGGGGTAGGAGCGATAGCGGGTTTGCCCCATTACGCTCCTAAGTTCGTCAATCGTATCATTTTCTTGGAAGGTTACCAGGTCTTCTTGACTCATTATATAAGAGACGGGTACCGCCAGAGGTAGGAGTCGTGCCGCAAGAAAGGTATCCATTGCGGTACGGATGACCGTGATCTCGTTCTGCTGTGCCAGCTCTAAATGCTCAGCAGACAGAGTTGCGTCAACGGTCAGAATCAAGAGGCTTACCCGTCGTTTAATCGCCTCCCCTTGTGCGTTCTCACGATTGCCTACAATGACGATATCGTCAGCTAGGATGTGGTTGCCCACGCTTTCCGGCTCCATGGCAAAGACGGTCATCCGGCCTGTAAAGGCGCGGGGTGGGTCAGGGCTGCAGAGAATTTCTCCCCGCAGAACTTCGAGAATGTTCATTAAGGGTGTCTCTGCCCGTCCCAAAATCCGGTTATCCCATAAGTCCATATAACCACGGGTCAGGTTTGAAAAGGAAACAACACCAAGCAGGGTCTCTTTGTCGTCGACCACATTTAAATTGGGTAAGTGCTCATTTTGCAGTAAGGTCAGCGCCTTGTACATGGTTGTAGTTGGGGCAATAGGATAGGGCGGGTCATATTGAAAGTCTTTGACTTGAGGCTTCATGGTATCAATCAGCTTCGGTGGATCGACCTCAAACTTTTCCAAGAGAAAGCGGGTCTCCCGATTCAGTTCACCCAGACGCACGGGGATGGCATGGTAGGCCCCTCGTTTATTCTTTAAATCCGCATAGGCAATGGCTGATACGATGGAGTCCGTATCGGGATTGCGGTGGCCTGTAATGTAAATTGTTTCTTTCATCGATAAACTCCGATTCTGTTTCCTTTCTCATTTATGCAAATCATTATCTGTCATTTTCGGTGTATCTTCAATCAGAATTTAGATTATATATCAGCTTTTATTTCTAAATTAGTTCGAACAACATGAAAAAGGAAGCAAAAAGATTTGTGATAGCATGCGCAACAATTGATGTTGAAACTTGGCTGCCATTTTTTAAATAGATATGTGTGAGAGCTATGGACAGCGGTAAATAGTAAATCACGGATGCTATGTTTTTCGGATTAGTTAGATCTACGTGCATGGCTGCAAAAAAGATGACCGAAAGCGTCGCCAGGGCAAATAATAAGGAACGCTTTTCCTTATCAACCCAACCAAGAAGTGCTTCGCGAAAAACTGCTTCCTCAATCAGCGGTGCAAAGGCTGACATCATGAGAAAGGTGAACACAAGGGGAATAGCGTCTTGGACTTGCTTAATGTTTTCCGTGTTTTGAGGAAGGATATTTATATCAAAAATGAGCCCCATAAGATTACTGATTAAAATAGTTCCTATATAGCCGATCAGCATTGGCAGGCATATTTTTTTTAGTAAAAAAGGGGGGTCTGTCAGCTTATCTTTCATAGTACGAAAGCTTTCGAGGATAGGATTTTTATAGAGATAAGCTATGATGACAGCTAAGATTAAATATACGTAGAAGGAGGCCCACTCAGGGCTCACATTATGCGTTAAGACCAAATAGTCCCACAGGCCATGGTTGATGGCAAAAAATATTAAAAGAGAAAAAAGACCTTTCATTATCATCCGCTTGCACCTCGTAGAAATAAACCTTACTTAATACCGGCAAAGCCTTTGCCTTGCTTAAGACAGACCCATGTTATCATTTTTATGTAAATAGTAGATTAAGACCGGTTTTTTCTAGCTTAGCTGTTTACTCACTAGCTTTTTGTATCAGGGAGATGACCCTCTCATCCTTTAAATAGTGTTCATGGTCAATGTCCGGAAAAATCTTTAAATCGGGGGACTTGTAGCATTGGGCTAATTTGGCTTGGAGGTCACTTCCTAGAGTCTTGTCTGCATCAGATCCTATAATTGTTACCGGGCAGGTTGTTTGCGCGGCATATTCACTGACGACCATATTGTCAGAGATAAAAACTTTTAAGGGGCCTAAAAATACAGGTAGAATCTTATTATAGAGATCAGAGAGGTCGCGGAAGCCGGAGAGCAAAAACAGATGGTCGCAGCTGCGAACAGAGGCAAGGTAGGCGGCCATACCACAGCCATAGCTATGGCCGACGACAATAATCTTTCGGTCCGGATACTCTTCCTTTGCCCAATCGTAGAGTCCCTCGGCTGATGCCTGCATCGAAGGCAGGTTCATTTTACCTTGACTATCTTGTGTCCCGTAATAATCAACAGCAAGAAAGGGAACATGGTAGTCGGCAGCGAAAAGGCTGACCGTATTGTAGGCGACATAAAAAGAGCCGCCAAAGCATAAAATAAGGGAGTTGGAGTCCTTAGCCAGATTATGGCCATAGCCGGTTAGCTTGTCGGTGTAGTAGATTTTTTGCGGGATTACATGGACCTTTTCCATCTGTCGATTTCCCTTGTAAAAAGAGTAGGAAATGGTGCGAAAAACATAATTTACAAGAAAACCGCTTATCAAAAGCCACATAATAATTTTTAATATAAATCTCATGACTTTCATTTTTTCACCGCTAGCTGCCTACTGTTTCTTCAGGGCTTTTTGTTCAGTGGCACTTATGACCAGGCATTTCATTTTCTTGCCCTCCCAATTAGCAAAAGCTTCTTCTCATAGATTAAAAAGTGCTTATTCTTTATCTCCAAGGATTGAAATCATTTTAGCATTTCATTGTTAATTGTAGGTCAAGAAAGGTATACGTGTAGTCATGGGAGAGGGTAATAACATTTAACTTTCCTCTTTCCATCACAACCTACTCAAATTTGGCTTGTTTTTCTATTGAATCCCTTTAGCACACAAGATCTTGTGTGCTTTTTTGTTTGTCAAGTGTCTTTTACATTTCCATTCTCCGCAGTGCTCCCTTAGAAAAATTCCTAGCCTCCCGAATTTAGGGTTTTGCTAAAAGTTTCTCATAACTTTTATCAATCGCAAGGGCGCCCAATGGAGCGGTTACTACTATCGATAAAACAGCTACGGATAGTATGAGCTTCCCGCTTGGCAATCCGGCAGCTAGAGGTATACTTCCTATTGCAGCTTGTACAGTTGCTTTTGGCAAATAAGAAATAACACAGAATAGTTTTTCTTTTGGATTATAATCTGTGCCAAATAAGCAAATGAATACGCCTAAACTCCTAAAAACAAGGGCGAGACCTATCATAATCAGAGCTGGAAAACCTGCCTTCAAGGTATAGCGAATGTCAACAGTGGCTCCTACTAAAACGAAGAGCATGAGCTCAGCAGCAAGCCATAGTTTGCCAAATTTAGCGGAAAGTCTCTGTGATACAAAATCTATGCTCTTAAGTTTCAAGACGACCGCCATACTCATCACGGCAAGTAAGCCGGAAAAGAATCCCTGACTTAAACTTTCTATTGACATAAGGGAGAAAGAAATGCCTAAAATAACAATGACTTTCAAACTGTTTCGCACATGTTTTTCTCTAGCATAGGCTGTTTCAAACAATGTAAATAGACCATAACCTAGCAGTGAGCCTATTAATATTCCTACCAATACAGATGTGGGGATTTTTATTAAACTGGTAAAATTGAAATGGGTCTCATCTCCCTTAGCCATAGATAATAATGTTGTAAACAGCACAATTACATAAATATCATCACAGGATGCCCCGGCCATAATAAGTTGCGGAATTCGCTTTTTTGTACCGTAATTGGACTCAAGCAAATGCACCATTCGCGGAACAACGACAGCAGGTGAAATAGCCGAGAGCACACTTCCTAGCAGGGCACTTTCCAATAAGGAAAGGCCAAGGAGGCTAGGAGCAAAAAATAGATAGGCAATGATTTCAAAGCTTGCCGGTAAAATGGCCATAAGCAATGCAGGACGGCCAATTTCTTTTAAATCAGCAAGATCCAATGATAAACCGGCTTTCAATAAAATTATGATTAAGGCAATTGTTCTTAAATCAATTGAAATAGAAAGGATTGAAGCATCAAGCAGGTTTAGTCCATAGGGCCCAAGAACAATTCCTGTAAACAGCATACCTATAAGCCCAGGAATATTAAATCGTTTACATAATGCAGAAAAAATTAAGCCAAGCAGAAAGATTAAAGATAATGACGTTAACATTGCTTTCCCCCTCCGGAAACTCGAAAAAGATGAGATTCCACAAAATAAGTAGTAGAAGTCATCAGCTAAACAGCAGTTCCGGTTTCCCGCGGGAGACATCATTCCCATTAAGAAGGCATTATATCAAGATAAAGTAGGATTGTATAGCAGAGGAGGCTAACCCTAATAACGACTTTAAACAATATTGTTAATTAATATACAAATTGTGTTTGCGTTGCTATAAAGTAACTTGAACAAGTATCCTTTTATAGGGGGGATTACGCAGTATACAAAGCTGCGTAAGGATAAAGGCAAATATATTATACAAAATAGACAATAAATTTCTTCAGAAAATTGACAAAAATAGCAATTTGCAAAAAAGTTTATCTGTAGTATAATCGTAACCAGCTACGGGTCATAAATAAATTTACCGTGACCCTCGACTCGAGTTCGTAATTTTATGCAGTAATCGGAATTCGAGTAAAAAAAGGAGGATTAAATGAAAAGAAGAAAACTACTTAGTATCATTCTTAGCCTAGCCGTCCTGGTAGGGATATTCGGTGGATTTGCAGGCGTAAGCTTTGCAGAAGATGCCGAAAAACCTGAACCCGCAGAAGAACAAAAAGAGATTCGTGCACCCTTAGTAGCAGCAGCCTCTACAACCGATCCCTTTGCCCACTCTAACGTTAATGACAGACAATGGCACCTAAATGTTTTCGAGCCACTTGTTTCCTATAACGGTGTTTTAGATGAGTATGAAGGTCGCGTTGCCGAAGCCTGGGAAGCCAATGACGAAGCAACGGAATTTATTTTCCATATCCGTGAAGGTGTCAAGTTCCACAACGGAAGAGATTGTAAAGCCGAAGAAGTAAAACGTTCTATTGAATATGGAATGCAAAGCCCCTTTAACAAAATCTATTCCGGTGATATTAAAGAGATGGAAGTACTCGATGAGTATACCCTCAAAGTCACACTGAATAACCCCAACGCAGCTTTCCTACATAACAATGACAGAATTTTCATCATGGACGTTGAAGAAGCAGAAGAGCAAGGTGATGACTATGGTGTTATTGCCAACCTCTCCGGTACCGGTCCTTTCAAAATCGACTACTATGTTTCTGATGTAGAAATTAAGTTGGTTAGAAATGATGATTACTACTTAGGCGCCTCTCTCATCCCCAGCATTCACTTCCGTGTTATGACTGACGTCAATGCTCAGTTAATGGCATTTGAAGCAGGTGACTTAGACTTTGTCAGTGTTCCGTCTGCAAACTTCGACTTTATTCAGTCTTCCGGTTTGTATAACACACACTTGGGGCAAACCTCTCAAAACGTACACATTTGTGTTAACCACAAGGCCAATGACATCTTAGCTAACAAGTTAGTCCGTCAGGCTCTTGCTTATGCAATTGACTATGAAGCCGTTAACCTGGCCAGCTTTGAAGGCTATGCCTCAACGAACGGTAAAATCATGTATCAACCCCTCACCATTGCTGCACCGGATGAAGAAGGTATCGTTTACGAATACAATCCTGAAAAAGCAAAAGAACTCTTGGCAGAAGCCGGTTATCCGGATGGAGTCCATGTTGGTGAGTTAGCGGCTATTGCCAGCGGTTCCCACGAAAAAATGGCTCAAGCCATTCACGCCCAATGGGCAGAAGTAGGTATTGATTGTGACCTGCAAACCTATGAGCAAGTTACACTTATCGCCGACATGCGCGCAGGCAAATACGAACTGGGTGTCATGGGTATCTACAACATGCTCGACTTCGACTATATCAACATGAGTATCGGAACGGATGCGGAAGAAGCTAAGATGATGAAAATTAGCAACTCGGAAGACTTCGATTGGGAAAGAATTGATGAACTTCTGAAACTTGGTAGAAGCACTCTTGACCTCGAAGAAAGAAAAGCCTACTACAAAGAACTGGATGACATCGTCATGGACGCAGCCATCTTCCTTCCCTTACTCCATACAGCACTGGCTTATGCATGGGACGAAGACCTGTATGTTAATACAGACAAATCTTATACCTATCAATACACAAGCTTCTGGGATGCCTACTGGACAAAGTAATCTAAAAGGCTAATCGGATAAGGAAAAAACTCCTTTATCTGAACATTTGTAAAAGATTGATATTTAAATACGGAGTACGGAGTGAGCCCTAGGGCTCACTCCTTGCTTGCGAATCGGAGCGTAACGTAATATGTTAAAATTTACTTTGAAGAGAATCTTATTGATTATTCCGGTCTTGCTTGGAGTATCATTTATTATATTTTTCATCATGGATCTGACCCCGGGCGACCCGGCAACGATTTTGCTGGGTGAAGCGGCAACGCCGGAGCAGATTGCAGAATTAAATGCCCAGCTGGGCTATGATAAGCCCTTTTTTATCCGCTATACCGACTATATGAAGAACCTCATTTTTAAATTTGATATGGGTACTTCCTACAGAACAAGGGCAAATGTTTCTGATGAAGTTTTTAGCCGTCTGCCGGTTTCCTTAAAATTAGCGTCTATGTCCATTATTGTTGCTATCTCGGTAGGGATTCCCCTGGGCATCCTTTCTGCCGTAAAGCAGTACAGCCTGTTTGATACGATACCAACAATTATGGCTTTGGCCCTGGCTTCCATGCCCGTCTTCTGGGTAGGGATGCTTCTCATGTGGGGCTTTGCCTTAAAGCTGGGTTGGTTCCCGGCGGGAGGAGCGGGAACTTGGCGCCACTTTGTTTTGCCTGTTGCCGGTTCCGGTCTGGGGGGTGCAGCCTCCTTACTTAGGTATACTCGTTCCTCAATGCTGGAAACAATCAGACAGGACTACATCACAACGGCGAGAGCCAAGGGGGCGAAAGAACGGGTTGTCATTTGGGGCCATGCCTTAAAAAATGCCTTGCTGCCGATTATTACAGTAGCCGGCTTAAACTTTCTGGGTGTTATGGGTAACTCCATCACGACGGAAACTCTATTTACCTTGCCGGGAATTGGCTCGCAACTAGTTAATAGTATTCGCATGCAGGATGTTCCCATGGTTATGGGTGGCGTTTTAACCTACTCTTTCTTTTGTGCGGTAATTATCCTTATTGTGGACATTTTATACGCTTTTGCTGACCCAAGAATAAAAGCAAAATATACGAAGAAGGTATAGATTTATGTTGAATACATCAGTAGTAAGTGAATCTTTAGAATTTAAAAAGGAAAGTAACGCTAAGGAAATTTGGCGTCGATTTAGAAAAAATCCAAGCGCAATGGCCGGCTTAATAGTATTTATTATTATACTTATCGCTATCATTGCAGCTCCGCTCTATGCTGATTATGGTGCGGTAACAAAACAGGATGTGCGGAATAAATTTGCCATCCCATGTGCAGATTATCCGCTTGGGACAGATGCTTATGGGCGTGATGAGCTGGCCAGATTGCTCTATGGCGGTCGAACTTCACTCATGATCGGTTTGTTGAGTTCGCTGGGCGCCCTTGTATTGGGTGGCACGATGGGACTGGTTGTTGGTTATGTCGGTGGACAATTTGATAATATTGTCATGCGTCTGGTCGATATTTTGGCCTCAATTCCTACTATTCTCCTGGCACTTGCGATTGTTTCCGCCCTGGGTTCGAATTTTGTAAACCTCTTAATTGCCATTACGATATCCAGGGTACCGGCCTTTATTCGTGTAACGAGAGCCTCCACCCTGAATATTGTTGATATGGAATATATCGAAGCCGCAGTAGCGGGTGGGGCGGGCCCTGTTCGGATTATTAGCAAGCATTTATTCCCTAATACCTTAGGTACGATTATTGTTCAGACCACGATGAGTTCTGCCCAAATGATTTTGCAAGCAGCAGCCCTTAGCTTTCTGGGTCTCGGTATTCAACCACCTACACCGGAGTGGGGTTATATGCTTAGTGAAGCACGTGAAGTTATGAGGCTTCATCCCAGGTTAATGGTTTACCCCGGTGTAGCAATAATGCTGACAACACTTTCGTTAAGCCTAATTGGTGACGGGTTAAGAGATGCTTTCGATCCACGTCTTAGAGATTAAAAGAGTTGAGGTTGCAATATGAGTGAAAGATTATTAGAGATAGAAAACCTGGAAGTGGTCTATGAAACAGATAAAGAGACGGTACACGCCGTTAATGGTATCTCTTTTCATATAGACAAAGGGGAAACCATTGGGATTGTAGGAGAGACCGGAGCAGGAAAAACAACGACAGCCTTGTCTATTCTCAGACTCTTGCCTGAGCGGACGGGTAGAATAACCAATGGCTCAATTAAGTATATGGGAGAGAATATACTGGAAATGAGCAACGATGAGATGATTTCCATTCGGGGAAATAAGATTGCCATGGTTTTCCAAGATCCGATGACAAGCTTAAACCCGGTTATTTCCATAGGCAATCAAATTGGGGAAGTGGTAAGTATACATAACCCTACCTGGTCAAAGGCTCAGATTGAAGCCAGGGTTGAAGAGGTTTTGGAGCTGGTTGGTATCCTGCCATCAAGAAAAAACGAGTATCCCCACCAGTTTTCCGGTGGCATGAAGCAAAGGGTTGTTATCGCCATTGCTCTTGCTGCAAGCCCGCAGATTTTAATTGCCGACGAGGCGACGACGGCTCTTGACGTTACCATTCAGGCTCAAGTCTTGCTCCTGATGCAGGACTTAATTGAGCGCCTAGGTACGGCCTTGCTTCTGATTACTCACGACCTGGGTATTGTTGCAAAAATGTGTGACCGTGTAGCTGTTATGTATGCCGGTGAATTTATTGAGTTTGGCGATGCCAAGGATATTTTTACCAGTGACAAGCACCACCCTTACACAGTAGGCTTATTCAACTCCATCCCTAATTTACGGGAAAAAACGGATAGGCTGTCGCCCATTCCGGGCTTGATGCCTGATCCCACCAAACTACCTGAAGGATGCAACTTCTTTCCTCGATGTCCCTACCGTACCGAGATCTGTGAAAAAGTTGCTCCAAAGGCGATTGAAGTAGCTCCGGGACATGAGATTGCTTGCCACCTGTTTAATGAACAATGATGCTAGAGGTTACCATGATGAATAAAACGAACGATGTACCATTAATAGAGTGTGTAAATTTAAAAAAGTACTTTGCTATTGACCGCCACTATAAAGTACATGCTGTAGATAACATAAACCTTAAAATACACAAGGGAAAAACCCTAGGTGTTGTTGGCGAATCCGGCTGCGGAAAATCAACCTTGGGGAGGGTTATTCTTAAATTGCATGAACCGACTGCCGGACGGCTTTTATACCAAGGCAAAGATTATACCGACTATAGTAAAAGAAAAATGCGCGGAAACCGTCTTAAGATGCAATTTATTTTCCAAGACCCCTACGCCAGCCTTAATCCAAGAATGTCTGTTGCCGACCTGATTGCGGAAAACCTTATTGTCAATAAGCTTTTTAAGACAAAGGCAGAAATCTATGCTGAAGTTGGACGTATTATGGATGTTGTCGGTCTTGCCAGACGGGTTGCCGGCTCCTTCCCCCATGAATTGGATGGTGGGCGGCGTCAGCGTATTGGTGTTGCCCGTGCTATTTCCCTAAGGCCTGAATTTATCGTCTGCGATGAACCGGTCTCTGCCCTTGACGTTTCTATCCAGGCTCAAATTCTCAATCTTTTGATGGATATTCAGGATGAGATGAAAATGACCTATATGTTTATCACCCACGACTTAAGTGTTGTAAAACATATTTCCGATGAGATTATGGTTATGTACTTAGGCCAATGTGTTGAAATAGCCGAGGCAGACGAACTTTTTGATAATCCTCGTCATCCCTACACACGGGCCTTGCTTGACGCAATCCCTGAACCGGACTACAGCATGCGTCATAAGAGACTGAATGTTATTGAGGGAGAAGTTGGTAATCCGATTAACCCGAAGAAGGGTTGCCGTTTTGCCCCCAGATGTAAATATGTAACGGACGAATGTCTTAAGGAAGACCCGCCCATGCTTGAGGTTAATGATGCTCACCAAGTTGCCTGCATCCACCACATGAACATATAGGCTGTTTACCGGAGTAAAAGATTCTTGTAAAAGTCGCAACATAGTTACATTATTTATCTCCAAGCTAAGAGGAAGGGCTGGCTTGTTTGAAAGGACAGCCTTTTCTTTTAGCTTGTCCCTTTGGAATATGTAGGTCTGCTAAGGGCCTTCTTCTATTGCTCTAAAAGTGTCCAAAAGCTTTCTTCGTTCATAAGGTATAATCCCTTTTTTGCAAATAAATACTCTGAAATTGGATAATAAGATTATATACGGTTATAATGTAAGCAGGAGTCGCTTTTAGTTTGTAACATGCGGAGGGAAATATGAAAGAATGCAAAATTATCTTAGAAGGTGAAGAGTCAACACAAATGAAGGCTATTGCCTTATTGATTCAAAAAGCTTCAGCGTTTCGCTCAAATATCCATATTCAAAGCGGAGAAAAACGGGCAAACGCAAAAAGTCTTTTAGGGCTAATGACGCTCGGGCTTACAGCAGGGTCGGAAATTTGTTTGTTGATTGATGGACCGGATGAAGAAGAGGCGATGGAGACTCTCCGAACCTGGCTCCAAAATCCTGTGTTAGAGTAGAGGTCTTTAAGGAGTTTAATTGTGGAAAGACCGGCGTCTTTTGATGCAAGATTAGATTTGATCCCTGAGGAACCGGGTGTATATCTGATGAAAGATGCGGATGGCACGGTGATATACGTAGGCAAGGCGATTCAATTACCGCGGCGCCTACGTTCTTATTTTGTGCCTAATCCTAAGGGGGATGCACGAATTTTAGCGATGATTTCTCATATTAGAGATTTCGAGTATGTTTTGTGTGCCAATGAACTGGAAGCCTTAGTGCTGGAGAATAACCTCATTAAGCAATACCGGCCGCGCTATAATATTCTCTTGCGTGATGACAAGGAATATCCCTATATCAAGGTGACCAAAAATGAGGCCTACCCCCGCGTTATGAAGTCTTTCCATATCGAAGAGGACTATAAGGAAGGGGTGCAATATTACGGCCCCTACCAGAGCGGCGATTTGCAGCGAGCTTTAAAAGCTATCTACGATATCTTCCCTCTTAAACGTTGCCGGCGGGTCCTGCCCCGCGATATAGGGAAAGAACGCCCTTGTTTAAATTACTATATTGGCAAGTGTGTGGGGCCCTGCCTAGGCTCTGTTTCTGAGGCAGATTATCGTGCCGTCATTGAGGAATTATGTTCTTTTCTGGATGGAAAATCCGTACCCTTTAGTCAAAAACTGGAAGAAGAAATGCATGGGGCGGCAGAGATAATGGACTTTGAAAGGGCTGCCCGCCTTCGTGACCGCCTTTATGCTTTGCAAAAATTGAATGAGCGCCAAGTTATTGTTAATGCCGACCTTAAGGGAGAGGCGGATGTTTTGGGGGCAGCGGAAAACGGCTCGGAAAAGGCCATCCAAATTCTTAAAATAAGGGAAGGTCGAATTATCTCGAGCGGCTCTTTCTTTTTTCCTGACCGGGGAGAAGAGAAAGCAGAAGTCTACCGTTCTTTCATCGAGCAGTATTATAGCCTTGGGCATAGCCTTCCTAAAGAGATTATCCTCTCTGAAATTCCCACTAACGGAAGGCAGATTGAACACTGGCTTAGTGGCCTGCGGGGAACAAAAGTTAGCTTACATAGGCCGGAGCGTGGCCTTAAGAAACGCTGGCTGGAAATGGGGGAGCGCAATGCAGGGGAAAGCCTGCTCCGGCACACGCTTGTGGGTGGTGGCTATGGAGATCGGGAAAGGACGCTGGAGGATTTGCGTGAACGTCTGGCTTTAGCAGAATATCCAAGGCGGATCGAAGCCTATGATATTGCTAATCTGGGCGGTGTAGATAAGGCTGCTTCTATGGTGGTTTTTATCGATGGAAAGCCGAAGCGTTCCCTCTACCGCCACTTTCGCATCAAGAGCGTAGAGGGCCAAGATGACTATGCCTCCATGAATGAGGTGCTGGAAAGACGGTTGAAAAATTTATCGGACAAAGAGTTTGGCGAAAAGCCTCAGCTGATTCTTATTGACGGGGGGCTGGGCCACCTCTCAGCTGTCCGCTCCCAATTTACCGGGCAAGGAGCAGACATTGGCCTGGCTGCCATGGTTAAAGATTCCAAGCACAGGAGTCGTGGCTTGGTAACCATGGAAGGCAAAGAGATAAATCTGCGTCATAGCCGCGAAGAAGAAGATGAGATGGCTCCGGCAAGCCGCCATAAAGACTTGGCCTTATTACGCCTGGTAACCGCTATACAAAACGAGGCCCACCGCTTTGCCGGAAGACTTCAGAAAAATTTATCGAAAAAACGCAACTTGCGTTGGAACTTAGAAAGCATTCCCGGAGTTGGTCCCACCCGCCGCAAGCAGCTCTTGAAGGAGTTCAAAACACTTAAGGCCATCTCGGAAGCCAGCTTGGATCAGCTAAAAGCGGTTAGAGGGCTGCCGGAAAAGACCGCTGAAGCGGTATATCGACATTTCTCAGAGAGGCAAGCGGGTGAGAACAAATGAGACTATTTGCCATTGCCGATTTACACTTATCCTTGTCAACAGATAAACCCATGGATATTTTTGGTGCCCGTTGGGAAAATCACCATGAAAAGCTGGCGAAAAATTGGTGCGGGCTGGTAAAAAAAGAGGATGTTGTGCTTATTCCGGGAGATGTTTCTTGGGCTATGAACCTTAGGGAGGCCGAAGCAGACCTAAGGTTTTTACATGAGCTGCCCGGAGAAAAAATCCTCTTGCGGGGTAACCATGATTTTTGGTGGCAAGGTATTGGTAAGCTGGAGCGCTTTTGTAAGGAAAAAGGCTTCACGAGCCTGCGTTTTTTGCAGAATAATGCTTTCCTTCTCAAAGAACAGCTGGTCATTGCCGGAAGCCGTTTATGGCTCTTTCCTGATGACAGTCGTTTTACCAAGGCCGATGAAAAAATTCTCTTGCGGGAAAAAGCCCGTTTGCAGCTCTCGCTTGCCCAGGCTGAAAAATATCAAGGCCGCTACCCCATCCTGGCCATGACCCACTATCCCCCTTTTCGGAAAAACTTTGATGCGAATCCCATCACTGAACTGTTTCAAGAAGCCGGTGTCCGGCAAGTGGTTTTCGGGCATATCCACAACAGTGATAGCCCTTATTGTATTAGAGAAAAAATAATAGAAGGTATACCTTATAGCTTGGTGGCTGCAGATTATTTAGACTTTCTGCCGCAGCAGCTGGAGTATAGCTAATAAGCATGAGCCAAGTGTAGATTATAGGTTACGGAGGATCTTATGGCAAAAAGTATGACCGGCTTCGGTCGAGCAAAAGGTGAATATAATGGACTGACTATCAGCATGGAGTTGCGTTCGGTTAATTCTCGATATTTTGATATCAATATACGCAGTCCGCGGATTTTTTCCGCCTTTGAAGCAGAATGGCGCAATCTCATAAAAGAAGAAATCAGTCGGGGCAAGTTGGAGCTTTCCGTGCGCTATACGAATGAAAGTGATGACAGTCTAAATATTAAAGTGGATATCCCAAGAGCGAAAGCCTACAGAAAAGCTTTCCAAGAACTCTCTGAAGTCTTGGATGAAGATGCCCAAAAACTACTCGGGCATATTTCCTCGGTTCCGGATATTTTCAGGATTGAAGAAGAACTACAAGATGAGGAAAGCCTAAAAGCCTTCAGCCTCGAAGTCTTGCAAGAGTGCCTGGAGGATTTTTCTTCAATGCGAGAACGAGAAGGCAAGATGCTGAAGGAGGATATGCTTTTGCGAACGGAAAAGATGACGGTTCTGCATGATAAGATTGCAGAAAAAGCAAAAACAATCCCGGAATATTATAGGAAGAAGTTATTGCAGCGCGTTGAAGAACTCTTAGGCGAATCGAAGGAAGAATACTATGATGGCCAGAGAATTGCTGCGGAAGTGGCTATATTTGCCGATAAAGCGGACATTACAGAAGAGTTGGTCCGCTTGGAGAGCCATATAAGACAATTTTCCGAGCTCATGGGCAATGAGGGGCCCAAAGGAAAGAAACTGGACTTTATTATTCAGGAAATGAATCGCGAGGCGAATACTATTGCTTCCAAGTCGCAAGATGTTGAGATGACCCGGCAGGCCGTTGAGATGAAAGGGCACATTGAACAATTGCGAGAGCAAGTTCAGAATATCGAGTAAAGGTAAATACAGCCGCTAGCACCACCCCCGGCAAATAAATGCTATGCTATTGGCTAGCGGAAAGGCTTTGAATTTGCTATCCTAAGTGGACAAAGCTAAGCGGACAAAGTTTTGTATTTGTAATTGAGGCAAAATAGTTAATACAATTTTCATTTGGAGAGTTTTTGTGTATGGCGGAGAAAAAGACCTATATTTCTTGTGGATATGGAAGTTTTATTTCTCTTGAGCGCTTAATTGCTGTTGTGATGCCCGATGCTGCCCCTATTCGACGCTTGATTCAAGAGGCGAGAGAGCGTGGCAGCTTGATTGATGCTACAGCAGGCAGAAAAACATTATCGGTGATTATTATGGATACGGATCAAGTTATTCTTTCTGCATTACCCCCGGAGAAGTTGATCCGAGATGGAGAGAGTGAGGAGACTAATCATGCTTACTAAAGAAGCCATTGTATTAGCCATATCCGGTCCTTCCGGGGTAGGCAAAGGAACAATAATAAAGGCTGTCCGCGAAAAATTGCCAGACTCATATTTATCCATTTCCTGTACCAGCCGTCCTCCGAGAGGCGAAGAAGAAAACGGCAGAGACTACTATTTTGTGAGTCGTGAAGAATTTGAAACAATGATTCGGGACGGGGCTATTCTCGAATACGATAAGTTTGTTGAGGAATATTACGGCACCCCTCTTGGCCCCTTAAAGGATAATCTTGCTAAGCAAAAGGATATTATCCTGGATATTACGGTGAAAGGGGCACTCAGTATCAAGGATAAGTTGCCGGATGCCGTGACGGTCTTTCTTGTTCCGCCAAGTCTGGAAGTCTTAGAAGAAAGGCTCCGTGAGCGGGGTACAGAAAGTGAAGATAAAATAAAAAAACGGCTGGCTTATGCAAAAGACGAATTAGAAATGGCCAAGACATTTGACTATATCGTATGTAATAATAACTTGGAGCAGTGCATAGCGAAAGTAGAGGCCATTATCCAAGCTGAGCGCTGCAGTAGCCAAAGACAAGGAAAAGTAGTAGATTGTTTGTTGAAAGAATAGACTAAAAGTAGAAGTGAAGGAGAGCATTTCATGTTATCAGAACCCCCTATTGAAAAATTATTACCGAAAGTGGAAAATCGTTATGTTCTAGCCATGCTAACGGCAAAGAGAGCCAGGCAGCTTGTTGACGGTGCCCAGGCACTTTCCGAAAAACGTTCAGCCAACCACATTACACAGGCTTCTATCGAGATTGAAAAAGACAAAGTCATTTCCATAAAAGGCGAATATCAAGTGTCGGTTCCCTTGCGTCCGGAAGTCGAAGCTGAACGTCTGGAAGCCCAGCGTCAGGCCTTGGAAAAAGCGGAAGAAGCCCGCATGGAAGAAAGAAAATATCAAGATCCCACTCAAGCGACAAAAAGAGAGCGTAGAGAAAAACAGAAGGCAAGAACTGATGCTTTTATGGAGCAAAATGCTCGTGACTTTACAGCCCAACTCTTAGAAATTATTGGCAAACAGGATGAAGGGGTAGAATAATGTCAGACCTTAGCTTAACTATGGAAAAACTGGTTGCTCTCTGTACAAACCGCGGTTTTGTCTATCCCGGATCGGAGATTTACGGTGGCCTTGCCAATAGCTGGGATTATGGTCCCTACGGTGTTGAGTTGAAACGAAATATTAAGCAGGCCTGGTGGGATAGTTTTGTCCGTAAGAATAAATACAATGTAGGCCTTGATAGTGGTATCTTAATGAACCCTCAAGTCTGGGAAGCATCAGGCCATGTTGGCGGTTTCTCAGACCCCCTGGTTGATTGCAAGTCTTGCCGCAGCCGTTACCGTGCCGACCACATTATTGAGGACTATTGCAAGGAACAAGGTCTGAGAATAAATATCGAGGGGGCAGACAACGAGCACTTGATGCAAATCATGAAAGAATATGACCTGGCCTGTCCGCGTTGTGGAAATAAGGACTTTACCGACGTAAGACAATTTAATTTGATGTTTAAGACCTTCCAAGGGGTTACGGAAGATTCTCAAACCCAGCTCTATCTCAGGCCGGAAACAGCCCAGGGTATTTTTGTGAATTTTAAAAATGTGCAGCGGACTTCAAGAAAAAAAATTCCCTTTGGTATAGGCCAAATCGGTAAAGCCTTCCGTAATGAGATTACTCCCGGCAACTTTGTTTTTAGAACGAGAGAGTTTGAGCAGATGGAATTACAGTTTTTCTGTGAACCGGACAAGGATATGGACTGGTTTGCCTATTGGGAAAACTTTATTTTCGACTGGCTGCTTCAGCTTGGCTTGCAGGAAGATATGCTGCGCAAGCGCCAGCATGATGACGAAGAACTTTCTTTTTATTCCAAGGCAACAACCGATTTTGAATTCCGCTTTCCTTTTGGTTGGGGTGAATTATGGGGTCTTGCGGCAAGAACCGACTATGACTTGAAACGTCATATGGAGCACAGTAAAGATGATTTACGCTATTTTGACCCGCAAACACAAGAAAAATATATTCCTCATGTTATAGAACCCTCTGTCGGGGTTGAACGACTGCTGTTGGCCTGTCTTTGTGCAGCATACGAAGAAGAAGAACTGGATAATGGTGATATACGTACAGTCTTGCATTTAAATCCTAAAATTGCTCCCGTACAAGTTGCTGTCTTGCCCTTATCGGCAAAACTGAGTGAAGAAGCCTTACAGGTAGAAGAAAGTCTCCGGCAAGTCTTTGTTACCGAATTTGATGAACGGCAGTCTATTGGGAAACGCTATCGCCGCCAGGACGAGATAGGTACACCTTATTGTGTTACTTATGATTTTGACAGCCTTGAGGATCAGGCTGTGACTATTCGTGACCGGGATAGCATGGAGCAAATCAGATTGCCTATCCCTGAATTAATTCCCTTTCTACTTGATAAATTTAAGTAGTCTAGCAAAAGAAAAGGTAGCCCCAGAGCTATCTTTTCTTTTTTATAAAGGCCCTCAAGGAAGAGAGCAAAAGCTATTATTTTGGAGACAAATTCTATCGGTACTCCGGATTGGATACTGCTGGGGGAGGAAAATAAGAATTTGAAGCTTAAGCTGATAAAGTCTTTAAGCAAGTGAATAATCGGAGGAGAACAGCTAATGAAAAAATTTACCTACATGTTTGAAGAAGGCAATGCCGGTATGAAGAATTTACTTGGCGGGAAAGGGGCGAACTTGGCGGAGATGCGTGGTTTAGGCCTTCCCGTGCCGAATGGTTTTACCATAACAACAGAAGCTTGTCTTGACTATTATGAAAAGGATGAAACTATTTCTGAAGAGCTGGAGGGTCAAATAAAAGACCTGCTCTCCCGTCTTGAAAAAGAAACAAATAAGGCTTTTAACAGTACAAAATCCCCCTTGCTTGTCTCCGTACGTTCCGGAGCAAGAGCGTCCATGCCCGGCATGATGGATACGGTTTTAAACCTCGGCTTGAATGATAAAGTGGTCGAAACGCTGGCCGGCTTAACCAGTAATCGCCGCTTTGCCTTTGACAGCTACCGCCGCTTTATCATGATGTTCTCGGATGTTGTCAAAGGTATCAACAAGGACGAGTTTGAGTCCCTTATGGATGCCGCCAAGCAAGCTAAGGGGGTCGAGGAAGATAATGATTTGGATGCTGCGGATTTAGAAAAGGTGACCCGGCAATCTCTTGCCCGCTATAAAGAGATTATGGGTGAAGATTTTCCCCAAGATCCCTATGTCCAGCTAATGGATGCGGTGAAAGCCGTTTTCCGTTCCTGGAATAACCCTCGTGCCGTTTATTACCGCCAAATTAATAACATTCCCTCTGACTGGGGTACGGCCGTTAATATACAAGAGATGGTTTTTGGCAATCTGGGGAATAGCTCCGGCTCGGGAGTGGCTTTTTCCCGTAGTCCGGCAACCGGTGAAAACCGTATTTATGGTGAGTTTTTGGTGAATGCCCAAGGGGAAGATGTTGTGGCCGGTGTGCGCACACCTATGGACTGGGAAGAGATGAAAGACTGGATGCCTGACGTCTACGAAGAGTTCAAAGCTATTGCTAAACAGTTGGAAAATCACTATGGAGACATGCAGGACATCGAATTTACCATAGAAAAGGAAAAACTCTATCTTCTCCAAACCAGAAACGGCAAAAGGACGGCCGATGCAGCCCTGCAAATTGCCGTTGATATGGTGGAAGAAGGTATTATCGATAAACACCGTGCCCTTATGCAAATTGAGTCAAAACTCCTGGATAATCTCTTGCATCCCAGTTTTGAGGCAGGGGCCCTTAAAAAGGCTAAACCTATTGCCAAGGGACTTCCGGCCTCTCCCGGAGCTGCTACAGGCGGACTTGTTTTCTCCGTAGAGGCTGCCTGTGAAGCGGTTAATGCCGGCAAAAAGATTATCCTGGCTTGTGTTGAAACATCGGCGGAAGATATTGAAGGTATGAATATTGCCGAAGGAATCTTAACAGCCAAGGGCGGTATGACTTCACATGCTGCTGTAGTTGCGCGTGGAATGGGCACATGTTGTGTATCCGGTTGCTCTTCTCTGAGGATAAACAAGGAAGCTAAAGTGATGGAAGTTCAGGGAAAACGCTATCGGGAGGGTGACATAATCTCCTTAGACGGTTCGACCGGTTGTGTCTATGATACGGAAATAGAAACTGTTGAAGCAGACCTATCCGATGTCTTTACCACTGTTCTTTCTTGGGCCAATGACATCCGCAGGTTAAATGTCCGGGCCAATGCTGATAAAAAAGAAGATGTTGCTAAGGCAATGGAGCTTGGTGCCGGAGGAATAGGCCTGTGCCGCACGGAACATATGTTTTTTGCCAAGGACCGTATATTTGAATTCAGAAAAATGATTTTGGCTGAAGATGAGGCGACCAGGCAGGCTCAGCTGGATAAGCTGCTAGCTATTCAACAAGCTGACTTTGAAGATATTTTCCGCATATTAAAAGGCTATCCGGCAACGATTCGTTTGCTGGATCCCCCGCTCCACGAATTTTTACCCGTAGAAAGGGAAGAAAGAGAAGAGCTTGCCGAAGGCATGGGCATTCCTTTAGATAAGTTGCAAACCATGATGAGGGCTTTGCGCGAAGTCAATCCCATGTTAGGTATGCGCGGTTGCCGACTGGCTATTGTCTTTCCGGAGATTGCCGAAATGCAGACAAAAGCCATTATTCAAGCGGCTATTACAGTGAAAAAAGAAGGCATAGAAGTGAATCCGGAAATTATGGTTCCCCTTGTTTCAGATATTAAAGAACAGGCCTATCTCCGGAAAATTATAGATTCTGTAGCTAAGCAAGTACTTGCTGAGGAAAATGTAGATTTAACCTATTCCGTAGGATGCATGATTGAAACTCCCAGGGCAGCTTTAACTTCCGGTGAGATTGCTCTGGAAGCAGATTTCTTTAGTTACGGCACCAATGACTTAACCCAAATGGGTTACGGCTTATCTCGTGATGATGCCGGAAAAATCTTAGATGTTTACTATGAGAAGGAAATTTTTGAGACGGATCCGACCGCTATTCTCGACCAAAAAGGTATAGGCAGGATGATTAGGATTTCCTCTACAGAGGGCCGTGAAGGCAAACCTGAAATCCAGCTGGGCATATGTGGGGAGCATGGCGGGGAAGCCTCCAGCATCCGCCTCTGTCATGAGCTGAATTTTGACTATGTCTCCTGCTCTCCTTATCGCGTGCCTATTGCCATTCTGGCAGCAGCGCAGGCACAGATAAATTGCCCCCGTGAATATCTGGGAGCCGATTTGCAAAAATGGCCTCTGTAGTGCAAGCGGCGAATAAAGAGGATAGGCATCTTAGCGCTTAGAAAGAAAGCCGTATCCTGTTGGTCGCAGTCGAAAAGAAATAAGAAATGAGGTTTTTATGAAATTGCTAAAAGGTTTTGGGCTTATTTTTCTCTGCCTCTATTTGGGGGCTGTAGCAAAAACACTACTGCCCTTTGTTATACCGGAAACCGTTTATGCCATGGTCTTCCTTTTTTTAGCCCTCTATTTTCGGGTCATTAAAATGGAGACGGTTGAAGATTCAGGAAATCTGCTTTTGCAATATATGGCCTTGTTTTTTATTCCCCCCGGCGTAGCCATCATTGATCATTTTGAAGTATTGAAACATATAATGCTCCCACTTCTGGTTATTGTCGTTGTCAGCCTGGTCGCTACCATGCTTGTGACGGCAAAAGTCATAGAGTGGGTTCAGAAGGTGGTGGCTCGTGACCAATAATATATACTTCGGGATTGTCCTTTCACTCGCCAGCTACCTCTTTGCTCTTTTTGTTAATAAGCTTTGTAAGGGCAATTCGCTGGCCAACCCCATGTTGATTAGTATTTTATTGAATATCGGTTTTCTTGTCCTCTTCGATATTCCTTATGCCCACTATGCCTTAGGGGCAGACTATATCAGCTTTTTTATCGGGCCGGTCACGGTTGCTTTAGTTATCAACTTATATAAAAACATAGAGCTCCTAAAGAAAAACCTTGTCCCTATCCTTGCCGGGGTTTTTGCCGGTGTGTTAACGAATGCTGTTGTAGTGCTCGTTCTTGGTAAAGTGTTTTCCCTAGCGGACAAGGAGCTTCTCTCAATAATGCCTAAATCCATTACCACCCCGGTTGGTATGGCTTTGTCCGAGGAGTATGGAGGCTATCCCTCACTTACGGTTATTACCATAGTTATTACCGGAATCCTGGGAAGCTTTATTGCTCCCCTGGCTCTTAAGCTTTTCCGAATCAAAGATCCCATCGCCAAAGGGATTGCGATAGGTAGCTCAGCCCATGCCGGCGGGACCACCAAGGCGGTTGAGATGGGTGAGGTGGAAGGGGCGATGAGCGGACTGGCCATAGCCTTAACGGCCTTGGTTACTGTCCTGGTCTTGCCCATCTTCATACAGCTATTCATCTTGTAGGCCTTAGTTCAGTGCAAACCGGTGCGGAGAAGCTGTCTGACAAGAAGAAAATAGAGCACAGCGAATAGGAGGGGAAAATGACAAAATATATTATGGCGCTTGATTCGGGAACGAGTAGTAACCGTTGTATTTTACTGGACCATGAGGGACAGATTTGCTCTTTGGGCCAGAGTGAATTCACGCAAATATTCCCTAAGCCCGGCTATGTGGAGCATGACCCTAACGAAATTTGGTCTTCCTTGCTGGGCGTAGCGACAGAGGCCATGAGCCGGATTGATGCTTGCCCGGAGGAAATAGCGGCTATCGGGATTACCAATCAAAGAGAGACAACCCTTGTCTGGGATAGGCACACAGGAAGACCGGTTTATCCGGCCATTGTTTGGCAATGCAGAAGGACGGCCCCTCTCTGTGAAGCTTTGGCTGCCAAAGGCTTCGCGGAAATAGTGCGTAAAAAAACAGGTCTTGTTTTGGATGCTTATTTCAGTGCGAGCAAAATAAAATGGATTTTAGACCATGTTGAAGGAGCGCGAGAGAAAGCGGAGCGAGGCGACCTCCTTTTCGGTACGATTGATAGCTGGATTATTTGGAAATTAACGCGAGGAAGAGTTCATGCCACAGATTATTCCAACGCTTCGCGGACTATGCTCTTTAACATCCACGAGCTGGTTTGGGATGACGAGCTCCTGGCCCTCTTTGATATCCCGAGAAGCATGCTCCCCGAGGTCAAGCCGTCAAGCTATTTTTACGGAGAAACGGACCCGCAATTTTTTGGCCGGCCTATCCCGATTACAGGTGTAGCCGGTGACCAGCAAGCGGCCTTATTCGGCCATACCTGCTTTGCCCGGGCTGATGTAAAAAATACCTACGGGACGGGATGTTTTTTATTAATGAATACCGGAAAAGTACCCATTATGAGTAAAAGCGGCTTAGTAACAACCATTGCCTGGGGCATCAAAGAGAAAATTTATTATGCTTTGGAGGGTTCTGTTTTTGTAGCCGGTGCAGCCATCCAATGGTTGCGTGATGAACTTCGTTTGATTGACCGGGCAGAGGACTCCGCCTATCTGGCTAGCCAGGTAGACGACAGCAAGGGCTGCTATCTCGTGCCTGCTTTTACCGGCTTAGGAGCCCCCTACTGGGATCCCCGGGCCCGGGGAACCATTGTAGGTATAACGCGAGGGGTCAACAAGCGCCATATTGTACGAGCAACACTGGAATCAATAGCCTATCAAACCTATGATATTCTCGAAGCGATGAAAGAAGATACCGGCCTAGCCATTAGCAGCCTGAAAACAGATGGCGGGGCGGCTATGAATGACTTTCTTTTACAATTTCAGGCGGATATTCTTGACTGCTCGGTTATCCGCCCTAGACTCACCGAAATAACGGCCAAGGGGGCAGGCTATCTAGCCGGCCTTGCCTGCGGTTTTTGGACCTCTCTTGAGGAGCTTAAAGAAAAGTATGCCATCGACCGGACTTTTGTGCCGCAAATGATGGCGGATAAGCGTCTTCGCCTGCTTAAAGGATGGCATAAGGCGGTTGGAAAATCCTTTGCCTGGGCGGATGAAGATTAGTTTTATACCCGCTTTTTTTGCCAATCCCCTCTTTTGTAGTAATAGATAATAACAGCCAGTTCTGCCAGTTCTGCTATTAAAAAGGAAAGCCAGAGATAGCGTAGGGGAACCTTTAGGATATATACAAGCAGGGCCATGAGCGGGAGTTGAATAAGCCAACGCGAAATCATTGTAGACAAAAGAAGCGGCCTGTTGAAGCCCGAACCGGAAAAGACAACACGCATACCGGCGGCCAAGGCGGTTACAAGCATAGCAAGGGCGATGTAGCGAACCATAGGTGTTCCTTGTCGCAGTACCTCAGGATCTGTATTAAAAATTCCCAGGAAGAACTTAGGGAAGACCAGGGCGAAGATAGCAAAAATGCCGATAATGCGACTGATAAAAGATGTGGCAATCTTGGCAATATAATCGGCCTCCTCAATATGATCTCGGCCAAGGGCGTGACCCACCATAGAAGAGCCGGCAAACTGGAAGCCGACAATAGGGGTAAAGCTAAAGCCCATAATCTTGGTACCCAAACCGTAGATTGTGACAGCAATTGTACCGTAAGAAGTGATAAAGGCCATCAGTAAAGCATTGAAACCCTGGCGAACAAACAATTGAAAACCTGCCGGTAGACCAATAGAGAGCAATTGCTTATCGATTTCCTTATCAAGTGTAAACAAGCCCTTAATAGAAATGCTGATACCATGCTGACCTCGAAGCAGGACTACAAAACCAAGGATAAAGCTGAGGCAGGTTGAGATAACAGTTGCCAGTCCTGCCCCAAAAACACCCAGGTTAAATCCCGGAAGACTTGTGCCGGGAATGGTCTCAAACATAAATACGGGGTCTAGAATCATATTGGCTAGAGCAGCCACAATCATCACCTTCATTGGTGTTTTACTGTCTCCGGTACAGCGGAAAACGGTATTAATCGAATATGAAGAAAAAGCAACGGGTAAGGCCAAAATTCGGATGAAAGCGTAATCAATAGCCGCCTGGATGACCAGGGGGTCATCAGAATAAAGCCGGAGGAGAGGTTTGAGGAAAATGGCCAGGAGCAAGGCTGTGATAAGGGCAAGAACAACTTTGAAGGAGATGGTTTGCTCGGCGATTTTTTGTGTGCGCTCAGGGTTTTTTCTCCCATAGCTTTGTGAAATCATAGAGACGGAACTAGCGCCGGCGACCTCGTTAAGTACACTGAATAGGGCATAAATTGTAGAAAACAGGGTAACCCCGGCAATGGCTTCCGCAGAGATTTTTCCCACCCATACCATATCCACGATGTCATAAAATGCTTGTAGACTGAAGGCAATGATGCTGGGGTAAGACAAGGCCCATAAATCTTTCTTTAACTGGTGTTTGATCCCTGGAGAAAGGCTGTTTTCACTCATCGCTTAAGACCTCCGGAACGAGTTTTGTTTTGCCCGACAGTAAAGTAGTAGGGCAATGATAATAGCATGCCGATTAAAAGGCCGCACATATTGAGGAAAATGTCATCAATATCCCAGATGCCAAAAGAAGTAATCAGTTGAATCAACTCAACAGTTAGTGTAATGGCAAGGCCGGTGAGGAAAGTTCTCAGATAAATAAATGCTCCCCTGTAAATCAGTGAGAGCAGGAGGCCGCAGGGGATAAAGGCCAAAATATTACCAAAGAGGTTGAAAAATGAGCTTCGAATATAGCCATGTTCTTGTAAAACGCGGATATCTTTTTTTATGCTGGTAAAAAATTCGGTGTTGATAGGACTTTGGTCACTTAGGGGCAAGGGTTGCCATTGGGGGCGGTTATAGAAAGGCAGCCATTTTAAAATGAGTATAGAGAATAGAAATATACTATAGACTACAAAGAGAGCTATAAAGATATAGCGAAAACGCCGATTTTTAATTTTTCTGCCCTTAGTTTCCATAACTTCGCTATTATAACAGAGAATTTCCGTTATAATCTTCTACAGATTGTAAAAAAATAGATGCCTTGAGGAGTTGCGGAGATTTTATGCTACTTACTGTCGGAGAGATAATAAAGCTGTTTATCTACGGTCTAGTTGAGGGAATTAGCGAATGGCTGCCCATTAGTTCTACAGGCCATTTGCTTATTCTGGAAGAATTTTTACCCCTCGGAATGAGCCAAGGCTTTACTTCATTATTTCGTATTGTCATACAACTTGCTGCCATTATTGCGGTCATTATTTACTTTTGGCAAGATATTTTTCCCCTCAAGCGAGATGTGACTAGAGATAGTCTTAGAAAAACAAAAGGCTTTTACCTGGATGGGAATATTATGCAGCTCTGGTACCGTATAATTGTGGCCTGCATTCCGGCAGGAATTGTGGGCCTTTTATGGGATGACATTTTTGAAAAATATTTCTATAACCCCTTAAGTGTCGCTATGGCCTTGATTGTCGTCGCCATTCTCTTTCTTCTTGTTGAGCATCAAGTACAGGGAAGGGATACCTATCTAAGCAAGGTGGAAGACATTAGCTATAAAGCCGCTTTCTTGATTGGTATTTTTCAGATGTTTGCCGGGGTTTTCCCCGGTGTATCACGGTCGGGTGCCTGTATTTTAGCCGGTTTGCTCCTTGGCTTTAGCCGCCCTCTGGCCTCAACATTCAGCTTTTATTTGGCTATTCCGGTGATGTTCGGGGCCAGCTTTTTAAAGCTTTTGAAACTTAAAGAGAGTCCTCTGGCAAATGAAGTCTTTGCCTTAGTCTTTGCCTGCCTTGTGGCCTTTGTTACCTCCATGTTGACCATCCGCTTCTTACTCAACTATGTCAAGAAACACAGTTTTCGCCCATTTGCAGTTTACCGGATTCTCCTGGGCTTTTTACTCTTAATCCTTTTTATGGGGTAAATCTTCTGAAAAAAAGGGTAAAGATGCGGTATACTGGTCAGGAGTGATAGAAGGAGATAGGACAAATGGGAATACTTGCATTATTTATAGACTTAGAAGACTGGCCTTGTTTACTTGCCGGAGGAAATGAGAAAATACTCTATCAAGCCCAAAGTCTCCTCGAGCACGGGGCAAAATTAAGCATCTGGTCGAAAGAGTTCACACCGCATTTTCAGCAGCTGGCCAAGCAGTTTCCCGGTCAACTCTCCTTAGTCCGCGGGCAACTGGATGGCACGATGCTGACCCATATTTTGCAGTCGCAGCTAGCCCCTCGCTTTGTTTTTATCTCAACAGATGATTTGGATTTGGATGCTGAGCTATATAAAATCTGTGAAACAAATTTTGTACCCGCCTCGGTACTGGGCTATCACTCCCGCCTTGCCGCGGCGACGACAATTGATCGCACAGCCTTACAAGTGGCTGTCAGTGTACCTGCGGCCATGGAGTTGGAACAAGTCCTGGCTCGTAACTTGGAGCGGGCTTATCCTCAGGACTGGCATGAAGGCTCTCTTTCCTATGTGCAGTTCCGCCATTCAAAAGAGCTGGAACAAATGCATGTTGGTGTAAAAGAGGCCAAATTAGATGAATTGGCTTCGGCCTTGATGGAGTGTAAGGGGCGCTATGCGGCGGCAGAAGCAAAACTTGAAAGACGGGGCAAAACAATGTTTTAAATCGAGTGATAAAAGGTGACATTACAGTGAAGAAGAGCAGAGAGCTCTTCAACAGAGAGGTAAAAGATGAGCGAAATTGACGATATCTTGGAAATATTATATGAGTTAACAGCTGACCGACAAGCAAATCCGGTAGCCGGATCCTATACTAACTATTTACTGGATAAAGGCTTAGACCTGGTCTTAACAAAAATATCTGAACAAACAACCCAACTCCTTCTGGCGGCAAAAAATGAACAGGCTGAGGAAATTAAACATGAAACGGCTGACTTACTATATCATCTGACCGTTTTACTTTATTCAACAGGAGTCGCATGGAAAGAAATAGCTGATGTTTTACAAGAAAGAAGAAACGAAGATGCTTGACACTACAGAACCATGTGCTATAATCTCAGCTACTTGTCTTCACGCAAGTTTTTTTATTGTGGAAGGATAATCGCAAGTAGTTGCACAAGACTTTACGATAAATTTGGAGGTAAAAACCATGGCAAAGCCAGGAGCAAGAGAAAGAATTGCCTTAGTTTGCAGCGAATGCAAACAGCGTAATTATGACACCAAAAAGAACAAGATGAACACTACGGAAAAACTGGAATTGAGCAAATACTGCCCGTTTTGCCGTAAGCACACCAAGCATAACGAATCAAGATAACTGAGGGTGTGATAGGCTTTAGCCTATATATGAAGGAGGGCCGGTATGGCAAAAAATGAGAAAAAAACCCAAAGTAAGAAAAACAAAAATGAGAAACCAAGCTTCTTGGACCGCTTGAGGACTTGGTTCAAAGGAATCGTTGCTGAACTGAAAAAAGTAAACTGGCCGGAAAAGATTAGGCAACGGAAAAACGTTGTTGCCGTTCTTGCTGTTCTCATTTTTGCTATTGTAGTTATCTTTGTTTTTGATAGCGTTATCGGTATGGTGTTAGAAACAACCGGCTTTTATGACATTAAAGAGGCAGGTTCTACCCCTCTGGCTGCTATTGAAGAGCCCCTTGACGAATCGGAAGAGGGGGAAGAAAATGCTGATGCAGAAGATCCTTCCGAAGAGCCTGCCGATGAGGAAGAAACACCGGAAGAAGCGGCTGAGGAAGAAAGTGTTTCTGAAGAAGAAAGTCCATCAGAAGAGACAGAAGAGACGGAGAATAAATAGGCAATGGCTTACGAGCGAAATACAGAAGATGCCTTGTGGTATGTAGTCCACACCTATGCAGGCTATGAGAATAAAGTCAAAACCACACTCGACATGATTGTTGAGAATCGTGGCCTGCAAGACTATATTCAAGAGGTGCTCGTTCCTACAGAAGAAGTTGTTGAAATTAAGGACGGAAAACGTAAAACCTACGAGCGTAAAGTCTATCCCGGTTATATCTTAGTCAAGTTGGTTCTTACCGATGAAATTTGGTTTATAGTAAGGAACACCAGGGGTGTAACCGGTTTTGTCGGGTCGTCAAGCACCAACCCGGTTCCTCTGACGGATGAGGAATTAATGATTATGGGCCTTGAGTCCAATTGGGAGCCCATAGTCGATTACGGGGTGGGCGACTCAGTCAAAATTATCCATGGTCCCTTAGATGGTTTTGTAGGGACGGTAGAAGAAATCAACCATGAGAAAAAGAAACTAACCGTTCTTGTCTCTATGTTTGGTAGAGAAACCCCCGTAGAACTTGATTTAACTCAGGTACTGCGTGTATAAATAAGACTGTTAAGCAAGTTATTGCTTTCAGAATAAAAATTAAATTTGGGAGGTGGCATATGGCAAAGAAAGTCATAGGCATGGTAAAACTGCAAATCCCTGCAGGAAAAGCAACACCAGCGCCGCCGGTCGGACCAGCCCTTGGCCAACATGGAGTAAATATTGCTCAGTTCGTCAAGGAATTTAATGAAAGAACCTCAAAAGACGTGGGAATGATTATTCCTGTTGTCATTACGGTATTTGCAGATCGTTCATATTCTTTCATTACCAAGACTCCGCCCGCAGCAACGCTGATCAAGAAGGAAGCTAAGCTTGAAAAAGGTTCAGGCGAGCCCAACAAGAGTAAAGTGGCGAAGTTGACTTGGGATGATTGTCTCAAAATCGCAGAAATCAAATTACCGGAATCCAATGCTGCAAGCCTTGAAGCTTGCGCCCTTATGGTTGCCGGTACAGCACGTAGCATGGGTGTTACCGTTGACGGTATTCCCAAAGAATATCAATAAGGGGGGAATAGAATATGGCAAAATATAGTAAACGATATAAACAGGCCAGAGAAACTTTTGATTCCTCTCTAAGCTATGAGCCGGAAGAGGCCATCAAAATTGTTCGGAGCAATGCTACCGCAAAATTTGATGAAACTGTTGAAGTTCATCTGCGTTTAGGCGTTGACTCAAGGCATGCAGACCAACAGGTTCGCGGTTCTGTAGTCCTGCCTCATGGTACCGGACGTGATGTCCGTGTTCTGGTTTTTGCCAAAGAAGGCCCCAAGGCTGAAGAAGCAAAAGCAGCCGGTGCAGAATATGTTGGCGGTCAAGAACTCGTTGACAAAATTCAAAAAGAGAACTGGTTTGAATTTGACCGGGTCATCGCTACTCCGGATATGATGGGTGTTGTTGGTCGGATTGGTCGAATTTTAGGTCCTAAGGGCCTCATGCCCAACCCCAAGGCCGGAACGGTTACCAATGACGTTGAAGTAGCTGTCAGAGAAGCCAAGGCCGGTAAAATTGAATACCGCTTGGATAGAACGAATATTATCCACTGCGTAATCGGCAAAGCAAGTTTTGATGATGAAAAGCTATTGGACAACTACAATACCCTTCTTGAAGCAGTCATCAGGTCAAAACCTGCCGCAGCAAAAGGAAGATATATAAGATCCTGTACACTTACGTCCACCATGGGTCCCGGTGTACGTATTAACGTATAAATACTACGTAATGACCATCTATCTCTTCGGAGATATAGATTAAGCTAAATATGCCTATCGCCTAAGACAGTTGGGGGCAAAAAGCCGTAAACATCCAACCGAGGCGGAGAAGATAGTTTTTTGCTGCCCCTCTCCGCTCTCACAAGCGAGAGGGGTATTTAAATATAATAAGGAGGAAAGAGAATGCCCAGTAAGAAAATTCTCGCCCAAAAGCAGAAGGCTGTAAAGTCCCTTGCTGAAGAACTCAAAAATGCCGAATCAGTCGTTTTTGTTGATTATCAGGGGCTTAGTGTTGAGCAAGATACAAAAATGCGTAAGGCACTGCGTGATGAAAGCGTCAAGCATAGAGTAGTAAAAAACACGCAGTTGCTTCGTGCTTTTGAGAAGAACGGTATTACCGGTCTTGAAGATGTCTTAAAAGGCCCTACAGCCATTACCTGGAGTGACGATGACGTTACGGCGGCCCCCCGCCTTGTAAAAAAATTCGTCGATGAATTTAGAAAAATGGCTATCAAGGGTGGTGTTGTTGAAGGCAAATTACAGGAACTCGATACAATTGTTGCGCTTTCCAACATTCCCTCAGTGGAAGTTCTTTACGGACAACTAGTTTCCAGCTTGCTCTTCCCGATAACATCTCTTGCTATGACTTTAAATGCTTTAGCTGAAAAAGCAGAAGAAGAGGGCAAAGAAAATGTTAGAGATTTAGTTGTGGAAAAAGCAACAACTGAAGAAGCAGCCGAAGAAGCCCCTGCAGCAGATACCGAAACAAAAGAGGAAGCCCCTGCAGAATAACCGGTTCGCAATGCCGGAGAAAGCGAAAATAAAGAAGAATAATTTTGGAGGAAAATAAAAAATGGCAAGTGAAAAAATTACAGCACTTATTGAAGAAGTCAAAGGTTTAAGTGTTCTTGAATTAAATGAATTAGTCAAAGCATTAGAAGAAGAGTTTGGTGTTTCTGCTGCCGCAATGATGACTGTCGCTCCCGGCGCAGCTGCTGCAGCCGGTGCTGTTGAAGAAGAGCAAACCAGCTTTGAAGTTGTCCTTAAGAGCGCAGGCGCAAGCAAAATTGCTGTTATCAAAGCCGTTCGTGAACTTACCGGTCTTGGCCTTAAGGATGCAAAAGCACTCGTTGACAGCGCACCTAAGACCATCAAAGAAGACATCGAAAAAGAAGAAGCAGAAGAAATTGCCAACAAGCTTAAAGATGCAGGCGCAGAAGTCGAAATCAAATAAAACACTTCACCTTGCAATATATTGTCACAAAAAGACCGCCCTTAGGCGGTCTTTGTCTGTAAAAGGGGATATTTTTCTTTTAAAAGCCGGAAGGCCCATTCTTTTCTTGTAAGTATAAAAGACAATCCCAAAGACATTTTGCCCCTGTTAGGAGGGCTTCTTCATTAAAGTCAAAGTTGTTTTGATGGTGGTCTGCGGTAAGGTCGGCGCCAATCATGAAGTGCAGGGCCTTTCCCTTTTGCCGGAGTACATCGTTCAGCCAAAAGACCACATCTTCTGATGCCCCGAAAGGGGGTGAAATAATTGTTTGATAACCTTTTTTCTGTAAAAACTCTGCAATAAGCTGAGAAAATTGCCGGTAGTTTTCTTTGTATTCTTCACTGATAGACTCAGCCCCTGAGCAATATTTACAGATTGCCTCCAGTCCTCTCTCTGCACAATGCTGCTCAATCTTGACCAAGGCCTTTTTCTCAAGTTCTCCTAAGTCCTTTTGACTATTGGCCCTCAGCTCAAAGACCAGGGAGGCCTTGCCGGGAATAATATTGGGAGCGACCCCCGATTTAAATTCCCCAACATTGAGGAAGCTTTCCCCTTCCGAGTCTTGGGTCAATGTGTGCAAGTCAAGTACAAGAGCGGCTGCTCCAAGCAAGGCATTTCTTCCTTTTTCCGGACAAGCTGCGGCATGGGCTTCTTGGCCTAAAATATCAAGGCTATAAGCCCTCTTATCCAGAAAGTGGTCGGTGCCGACCCCGACTAGGCCCTGGGGCATTCCTAAGCCCAGGTGGAGGCTGAAGAAGTAGTCAACCCCCCTGCTTAAGCCCTTTTCTACCATAGAT
>JAMNZB010000024.1 GCA_023622515.1 Bacillota bacterium
AAGTCCGGCATCAGGGAAATCATAGGTGACCGCCAGACGGACATAGTGAAGTTAAAGATAATAAGGACAAGCATCAATAGGGGCAAGCTCGGCATATACGGAACCAGAAAGAACAGTAGGGCCGAGATAGGGGCAATCGTAACAATATAGGGCATTCTCTTCCCTATTCTGGTATTGGTACGGTCACTTAGCGTACCGAAAAAGGGTTGAAAGATAACACCAAAAATATTATCAATCGTCATGATAATACCAATTATGGTTGTAGACTCAATAAAACCCTCCAGCAGAGGGGGTACAAAACTATTATATAGGGACCACAATAAGGAAGAGGCAAAAAAGCCAAACCCGATCAGAAAACTTCTTTTATAATCTAGCTTTTCCACTTCCTGCTGCCTGTTTACTCTACTCTTTTCCATCTTAATTTTACCTTTCCTTCCGCGAAATCTTCTGCCTAATCTCCTGACAGATTCTTCCTTCTACTCACTAACTTATCTTTATTTATGCTAAGCCTTTCACTTAGTAAATAGTTCTCTTTCTTTCAGGAGCATTTTGCCTGCATAGCCTATTATAAAAGAAAGTCTAAAAATTTGTTCAATTTAAGGTAAAATTCAAGGCGGCCGGGCTAAAAAGAGAGGCTGGTTAAGCTAACTTTGACTTTAACTTGTTTTATGCGGACGAAAGCTTATAATTTGCCTGTAGGAAAGCTACATTGTAATTTTTTTATATCAACGATACACTTTAGTTTGATCCCGCAAAACAATAGGGGAATAAGATGGTGAAAGGTAAGAGAAAGATGAAAATAAAGAGGATTGTGGAAGAAGCTCTTGAGGAATCCAAACAGCTTTTAGATAAAGGGAAGTTAGCCGACTACATCCCGGAGCTGACGAAAGCAAACCCTCGGCATTTGGGTATCTCCATTTTAAGCAAGGACGGAAAGAAATTTTCTGCCGGTGCTGTCAAGGAATCATTTACCATCCAGAGCATTAGTAAAGTCATTACCCTGCTCTTTTGCTTAGACTTCTTCGGCGATGAGAAAGTTTTTTCCCTGGTTGGCCGCGAACCTTCCGGCACCCCCTTTAGTGAATTTATTACCCTCAGTGACTTTACCGATAAGCCTAAAAACCCCTTTATCAACTCCGGAGCGATTGCCCTGGCCTCTTTGCTGGCAAGCCGGATGACCTTTGAGGACTATCTGGCAAAGAGTAATGAGCTTTTTGGACAGGGAGATTTCAAGCTTAATCAAGCAGTATATACCTCTGAGCTGGCCCATTCCGAACGCAACCACTCTTTAGCCTGGGAGCTGAAGAGGATGAAGTTGCTCAGCGCCGACCTGGAAACAAGCCTGGACTTCTACACCAAGGTGTGCGCCATTGAAGCATCAGCAGAAAATCTTGTCGACCTTGCCTTTTGCCTGGCAAATTACGGAAAGATTGCCAACAAGCAAGTATTCAAGCAACGCGACATAGCCACAACCCTGAGTCTCATGCTCACCTGCGGCCTATATGATGGCAGCGGTGACTTTGCCGCCGCCGTGGGCATCCCCGCTAAAAGCGGTGTCGGAGGGGGAATCCTTGCGGTTGTTCCCGGAAGGGCTGGGCTTGTCACCTTTGGGCCTGCTCTTGACTACAACGGAAACAGTATTGGCGGCATAGAACTGCTTAGAATAATTTCCGATCAGTTAGACTTTCATCTCTTTTTACCCCAAGCAGCTATATAGACGCAAGCTCCTCCATTTTTGAGAGGGGGGAAGACTTATCATTAAAATCGGAGCTACAGAGGGGGGAGTTCTTAGCTCTCGGGCCTTAGTTCTTGGGCCTTAGTTCTTGGGCCTTAGTTCTTGGGTCTTAGCTCTTGGGTCTTAGCTCTTGGGTCTTAGCTCTTGGGTCTTAGCTCTTGGGTCTTAGCTCTTGGGTCTTAGTTCTTAGTTCTTGGCTCTTAGTTCTTAGCTCTTAGCTCTTAGTTCTTAGTTCTTGGCTCTTAGTCCTTAGCTCTTAGTCCTTAGCTCTTAGTTTTTAGCCACCTTCCCATATTTTCCGCGCCCGATTAAGGCCGCTCCCAAGGCTCCGGCAAAACGCCCCATGGAATCCGTCTTAACTTCTGTTTTTAAAGCCTTTGACAGGGATTCGACAATAAAGGGGCTGTCACACAGACCGCCGGTAAGGAACAATTTTTGTCCTGCGATACCGTGTCGTTCTGCCTGGCCGGCAACACGGGAAATGACGGAATCAACGATACCTGCGGCAATATTTTCCCGCTTTTCTCCATTACCGATATGGCTGATAACTTCGCTTTCAGCAAAGACCGTACACATGGCACTGATGGGCAGTATCTCCCCTTTTTCAGCTAAGGCAAAAAGATCTGTAAGGCTTACACCAAGACGATTAGCCATAATCTCTAAAAACTTTCCTGTACCGGCAGAGCACTTATCATTCATCAGGAAATTGATGGCCTTACCACTGGCTACTGTTATAATTTTGGTATCTTGGCCACCGATATCAATCATGGTGCCGTTTTCACCCATAAGCTCATAACCGCCCCGGGCATGGCAGCTAATCTCCGTAATCGTGCGGTCGGCAAAATCCACCGCTACCCTGCCATAGCCTGTGGCAATCACATAGGTTTCTTCAAGCGCATAACCTTCTTCCTCCAGTTTATGGTGGACTTCTTTGGCTACTTCCACACTGCTCCAGCCTGTAGGCAGGAGGATTTTTTCAACAATTTTTTCTGCATCAAGCAAGATTGCCTTTGTAGCGGTAGAGCCAATATCGATTCCGGCAAAATATTTTATGTTCTTTTTGGCCATAATATCCTATTTTCCTTCCCTCTTACTTCTTCCTGTCTCGGCTGCGGTACTTTCTGTTATTATTTTACATTTTTAACATATTCTGATTTTTAGCGGATATTTATTCACTGGTTTTGCAAACAAACCCAATTTGTCATTTTAGCTATCACAAGGTCAAGGGCAAGTGCAAGGTAGCCTTTCCTATAAAAAGAGGGTATCTAATCGCTTTTATCGTTAAGAGTTCGGGAAGTCTTTTTTTGTAAGTGAACACCGGGCCTTTATCCCGAAGGCCGGATTTTTATTGGTTAGCGGCCGAGTCAGATAGAAGGCGCGAACATGTTATGATAGGGAAGAGAAATTAGCTAAGGAATTAATTATGTCAGCAAAATTTAGAAAACGGAAAATTCAGAAGCAGGCAGCTGGCGAAGAGTTCAGGACGGCTCTTAGCAAGAAGGAATATTTAGCCCTTGACCCCGGAGAATTTTTACTGGGCATTGATATTGGCGGCACCAATGTCAAGTACGGTTTAGTTAGTGTGGAGGGAGAGATCCTCACTTCCAACGAGTCCAATGTTTCCTTTGACCGTTATGAAACCCCCATCCTGAAAACCGTCCTAAAAAGCGTGAAACAATTTTTAACCCACCGGCACACCAATAATATCCTTGTCTCGCGCTACGGAAAACCCTTAAAACCAAAGGGTATCGGCATTTCTACAACCGGTCAAATCGACGTTGAAAAAGGCTTGGTTGCCGGAACCTGCGGCAACCCGCCCGATTGGCAAGCTACCGCTCTAAAAGAAATTTTCGAAGAAAAGTTCTCGCTGCCTACTACAGCAGCCAATGACGGCAATTGCATGATTTTAGGGGAAGCCTGGAGGGGGGCAGCACAAAACTATAAAAATGTGGTTGGCATAACTCTGGGAACCGGCCTGGGCGGCGGAATAATCATTGAAGGAAAATTGCTCTCCGGAACAAGGGGTTTTGCCGGAGAACTTGGCCACATCCCCCTCTATGCCCGGGGCAAAGAATGCACTTGCGGTCTGAAAGGCTGTGCTGAGCAATATATTTCTGTGAGCGCCTTGCACCGACGTTCGCGCGAAATCGGTCAAAGCTTCAGCAACGCCCGCCGGCTTTGCCAGGATATTAAACAGGGCAAGGTCCATCCCGATATGCTTGCCCTGTTTAACCGCTGGATTGATGATATTGCCCTTTTCCTTGCCGGGATGGTCCATATCTTTAATCCTCAGCTCCTCCTTGTTGGCGGAGGGATTAGCAGGCAGGAAGACCTGGTCATAAGGCCACTCCAAGCAAAGGTCGAAGCGGCAATTATGCCCAGTTTCCGCGGCAGTGTACACTTACAGGCAGCCGAACTTGCTAACAAGGCCGGCTTACTTGGCGCCTGTAAGTTTTGGCTGGAACAAGAAAAAGAGGGTTACTTCACCGGCTCCAGCTCTGCTGTAAAGTGACGTAAAACCTTGGGGGCCTTTACGATACGGTAGCCACCGAACTCTTCCGATTTCTTGTACACTTCCACAATAACTTTAGCCACGTATTCCAAGTGGGACTTAGTATAAACACGTCTGGGGATACATAGGCGGGTAAACTCCATCTCGGATTGAGGCTGTTCACCGGTTTCCGGGTCGGGATCCAGCATATAGCTGCCGATATCACAGCCCCGTACTCCCCCCTCGGTATATAAAGCAACAGCCAGGGACTGGCCGGGGAACTCGTAATAAGGGATATGGGGCAAAATTCTTGCGGCATCCAGGAAAATCGCATGACCGCCTGTGGGATATTGGAAGGGAACACCGGCTTTTTGCAAGAGTTCGCCAAGATAGCGAGACTGACCTAAGTAGTAAGCTAAAAAGTCTTCATCAATACCTTCCAGCAAGCCTTGGGCCATAGCCTCAAGATCACGGCCGGATAAGCCGCCATAGCTCACAAAACCTTCATAGGGGACAGTTAAACCCTTTACTTGCTCATAAAATTCCGCACTGTTCTTTATACCGATAAGACCGCCCATATTGATAATGGCATCCTTCTTGGCCGACATGGTAAAGGCATCACCATAGCTGAACATTTCGCGGACAATTTCTTTTATACTCTTATCTCCATAACCCTCTTCCCGTTCCTTAATAAAGAAGGCATTTTCGGCAAAGCGAGCAGCATCAATGACCAGAGGAATCTTATGTTTTTGGGCTATGGCATAGACTTCCTTGAGATTGGCCATGGAGACCGGCTGGCCACCGGCGGAGTTATTTGTAATGGTCATGACAATAACACCAACTTGGGCAACACCGTATTCTTCAATAAGGGCTTCTAAACGAACCGTATCCATATTCCCTTTAAAGGGATAAAAGTTTTCCGTATCCCGTGCTTCCGCAACGACACAGTCAACCGGCCTGGCCCCGGCAAGACCTACGTGACCACGCGTGGTATCAAAGTGCATATTGGAGATAGACACCTGGCCCTTCTTCAAGAGTAGGGGGTAGACGATTTTCTCCGCTGCCCGGCCCTGGTGCACCGGTTGAAAGTAGTCATAAGCAAAGATATCGGAACAAACCTCAATCAGGCGGTGGTAGGACCTTGCTCCGGCATAACTTTCATCAGCCAGCATCATCCGGGACCATTGGGCATCACTCATGGCGTTAGTGCCGCTATCTGTGAGCATATCAATATAGACACCGTCACTTTTTAAACCGAACAAATTATATTTGGCCTCTTTAATGTATTGCAGGCGCTCTTCTCTTGTGGTCATCTTTAATGGTTCAACCATTTTAATACGGAAAGGTTCTGGTAGATAAGTCGACATAAATTTTCTCCTCATTCACTATTTTGGCAAGATAACCTGCTGCAGGCTAAGCAATATCAGCACAAGCAAGGCAGATTGATACAGGCTTACCCCGGCTGATATAAAAAAGTCCGGCTGAAACAGAATTATCCTACGCACAACTTTCACTATATCCTCCCTTGTGTAAACTGTCCAGTTAGTCCCCGGACGAAAAAGCTTTTCCGTCACTTTGTATAAGCCTCAGTAAAACTTGCTTAAAAGCCGGGCCCGTACCTTAAGATACGCTTTTCCCTCCTGCGTTGACCCTGCGAAAAGCACAGGATAGACTAACAGTAGGCAAGGGCTAGGCTCCAGCTATCAGGTATAAAGGTCCCGGCAGAGGACAGTAGCATCTTTATCGCCTTGTTGAGATAGGCCTTGCTGTCTTAAACAAATGAACGAACAATCTAGCCAAAGAGGCTAGCAAGGAACAAGCAAGGAGAGAAATATCGTGAAAGAATTGAAATTTTTTAAGTGTCAAAAGTGTGGTAATGTCGTTTTAGAAGTATTAAACCAAGGTCCGCAAATACACTGCTGTGGCGAACCCATGAAAGAGCTGCTTGCCGGTACAACCGATGCCGCTACGGAAAAGCACGTCCCCGCCGTTACACGTAACGGGAATAAGATTGACGTTGTTGTGGGCTCTACAGAACATCCCATGGAAGAAAAACACTGGATTGTCGTAATCGCAGCCGTCCAAGCTGAAAAGGTTCAAGTACAATACTTAACCCATGAAGATGAGCCCAAGGCTTCTTTTGAAATAGAAGACGGACCTGTTGTAGTCTATGAGTATTGCAACCTGCATGGACTTTGGAAGGCAGAAGCTTAAGTCATAGCTTCCTTTAAGCAATCCGGACACCGGATAGCATAAAGCAGAAAACACCAATCAGAACACAAATTAAGAAAGCACCAATCAGAACACAGATTAAGAAAACACAAATTTGAACACAGATTTGGAGTAATTGAGGGTTGAGTTTTTACACTCAACCCTCAGCCATTTCTAAACAAGTTCTTTACAAGAGGGGTAAGCAAAGACAGGTTATCCATGCTAGAATGACTCCATCGTTATAGAAAGCAAGATGGTTATGGAAGAAAAAAGACAGTTATATAGACCTGCCAGCAGGGGGCAAGCCCCCCTTACACATAGAGTAAATCAAACAGCAGCGACAAAAAGTATGCCGGAAGAAATTCCCGTCTTACATCAGTCACGACAAAAAGTTCGCAAGAACACAGGCGACAAGCTAGGAAACAACAAGCAAAACAACAGGCAAAACAATAAGCAAAACAGCAAGCGGAAACGTCATACCGGCTCGGATGGACTTCGCGTCTTTGCCTTGCTGGCTGTTGCCGCTTTCCATATTCGCCCGGATATTGTACCCGGAGGGTTCTTAGGGGTTGTCATCTTCCTCGTTCTTGCCGGCTTCTATACAACAAGATCCTTTGTCGTCCGACCGGAAATCAATTTTGCCGGCTATTACAAGAGAAGAATATCCAGACTTTGGCCGCCCCTCTTGTTCCTCCTGGTCATGCTAGGCCTTGTAACCAGTTTTTTCCTGCCGGAAGTCTTCCGTTTTTTCCGAAGCAGCGCACCCTCCGCAGCCCTGGGCATCCACAATCTGGCTGAGATCATGGCCGACAAGTCCTACTTTGCCCGGCACGGCTCTTTCGACCCCTTAACCCACCTTTGGGCCCTATCGCTGGAGATGCAATTTTATCTCCTCTACCCCCTGCTCTATGCCTTACTCTCAAAAATAGGGGATCTTTTTCCCAAGAAGATCCGCCTGTACAGCCGGGAGTTTGCCGGCTACTTTCTACTCTTTCTTGCCTTTTTATCCGCCCTATACATGGGTATCTCCTATGTTCCCGGCGGGGACCCCACCCCCTATTACTACAACTCCTTTATGCGGGTTCACGCCTTTTTTAACGGTGCTGCCTTCTGCCTGATTAGCGCCGGCCGGCAAATGCGTTTAGCCTTCCTCCGTGAAGCAGGCCGGTTAAGAGCGGATAAAAGGGCAAAAGGAAATGGCCTGTCAGCCGGACTGCGCACTCTTTTGGTCTGGCTATGCTTTCTCCTTTTAACCGCTTCCTTTTTCCTCTTTGATGCCAATTCCCACATCCTCTATTTTGGCGGATTTTATGCCTACAGCCTCATCGCTTGTTTGTATATCATCCTCGGGGGGTTAAAACCGGTACCGGGTCTAGGCTTTATGACCTCGCCCCCCTTCCGTTATCTGGCCTCAAGAAGCTATGGCATCTACCTTTGGCAATACGCCCTCATGGTCGTCCTGGAAGCGGTATCGTGACTATTTGGGACTCATCTTAGTCATCCTGCTGGTCACCATCCTGGTCCTCCCCGCCCCTCGCCGGGCGAAAGCACCGGAGCTTGAGGGTGACGATGTCTTGCGTGCCATTGAAGAAAATGAATCTCGGCAGGAGGCCTTGTGGTCAAAACGGCTCGCTGAGGAAGCGGCCGAACGTGAAGGGCAAGGGAAGGAAAAGGGGCAGGACAATGATGCTCAAGGCGGAGAAGCTGAGGAGAAAATCCGCAGCGACTATAACTGGGCGGAACTGCCGGTCCGAAATCCGGACCTGGTCAGCCCGGAAAATCCCTATGGCTATCATGAGGAAGCCCGGGACATCCTTAAAAACCTGAACCTTGTGGTTATCGGCGATTCCGTTATGGCTATGGCCATGGACGGTCTCTACCAATATGTTCCTAACGTCTACATTGATGCGGCTGTGTCAAGACACATGCTGCAAGGCGCCCCCCTCATTCAGGCCCTGGATGCCGCCGGAGCCAGGGCGGATATATTAGTCATCGCCCTGTCAACCAACGGCGATATCAACACTGCCGACTTAGACCTGCTCCACAGTGTGGCTGATGGGCGTCCGCTGGTTATGGTTAATACGGTCGTCCCCCAGTCTTGGGAACAGACCAACAACCAAAAGCTGGCCGAGTTTGTCAGAAAGCACGACAATGTTTACTTAGCCGACTGGTACGGCAACGCTAAACATGTTCCCGATTATTTTTATCAGGATGCCACCCACCCCCTGCCGGAGGGTGGAAGTGTATATAGCCGTGTCATTTTGGACGCTGTTTTAGAAGCCCTATCCAGTGGCCAAGTCGAGCGCCATGAACCGATTTACTTCCCGCCCAGCCCCTCACATACCCAGCCGCAAGCCGCCCCGCCCCCGCAGCAAGAGTATGAAGACCCGGCTACCCAAGTGCCGGAAGTAACGGATGGGCCTACCAGTCCTCCTGCTGAAGTGCCCACTCCCGATGAACCTGATTCACCACAGGCTCCTACGGAAAGCCCAAAGCCGACAAGCCCTCCTGCCCCGCCGGCCGGAGAAGCGGAGACTCCCGCTCCTACCAGTCCGCCACCGGAAAGCGAGGGGGAATAAAGTGTCGGGGGAGAATAGCGGCGGAATAAGGCCGAAAAATGCCCGGCATTTCGTTGAGCCTGCAATAAGGACTTACATAAAATTCAAAGGCACAGCCGCAGCCGTGCCTTTGAAAGGTAGGGATTTATAATTTATAGTCTTATTTCTTATTCTTTTTCAATCACAAAGCTATCTACGAGCTGAGGCTCACGAGCTTCGCCCAATCCACCTGAGATTTCGTAGAGTTCTACCGACAGGGTGTTGCCATCAACCTTGTAGAGGGCAAAGTTTTGCACGATTGAATTACGGAAGTTAGAGTGAGATTCGGCAAAGCGGGGGCTCTTATCCGGTTGACCGCCATAGGCGAAGAGGTTATTGTATTCATCTACAAGTTCCTGGGTGAGCCAGTCGAGTTTGGGGCGAACCTTAATGATGTGGTCTAAACCCTTGGAGTAGATATCGTCATAGGTTTTGGTACCACCGGTGTTGGGCAAGAGGAAGATGGTTCCTGTGGGGTTCAAGAAGTAGTCTTGACCGTCTTTTTGCTCCGCTTCTTCAGCAACAGCGCCGCTAAATGCACTTTCTTCAGTTGTGACGTATTTTAAGGATTTTGTTCTGGAAAGAACGTGGTCGTGGCCTTGTAGGGCGAGGTCGATATCGAGTTCATCAATAATAGCCATAAACTCATCCCTTACATTTTGCACATCAGTATCTTGCAAAGAGTGGTAGCTCTTGGAGAAGATGGGCTTGTGGTAGTTTAGGATGATCCATTCTGCACCCTGGGCCCTAGCTTGTTTGACGTCCCAGCGGAGCCATTCAAGTTGGTCATCACCAAGCGCCTTATTCTCTTCATTTTTGTAATCGTTGGTATTGAGTACGATGAAGTGGACCTTGTTATAGTCAAAGGAGTAATAGCTACCACCATCGACGGGGCCTTCTGCAGGCACGTTGAAGTGATCATTAAACTTTTGAATGAAGCGCTCGTCCCAGCTTAAACCATATTCGTCATGGTTACCGGCGACCGGGGCAAGGGTTGTCTGCATGAAAGAGGCTCTGGAGTTGTCGAAAAGGTCAACCCATTCATCTTCAACTTCAGCAATTTCTACGATATCACCGGTATGTAAAACAAAGGCTGCTTCAGGATCGGTAGCCAGCATTTTCTCAATCGTGTCTGCAGCAAAAGCAACTTCATCAACCAGGTGTTGGTTCCAGAAGGCATTTTGGGTATCGGTATAATGCAAGAAGGAGAAAGGAACTCTTTCGCCGGCAGCGGTAACAAAGCGACCAACTTCGCTAAGTCCACCTTCTTCACTACCGACTTGGTAGTAGTAAGTTGTGGCGGCTTTGAGGCCAACGGCTTCTGCTTTATAGGCATATTCTTCTACCACTTGTACATCGATGCCTGCAGCTTGAGTTTCTCTGTCTTCGACTTCAGAGTTGTGGTCCCACTCCTCACCTTGGTGACCTTCGTCGGAGAAGTAGCGGATGACGTCACCTGTTTCTTTATCCCTTAATTGGAAGATGAAATATCCGGCTTCATCACGCTCTACATAGTGGGAGGATTTCTTTTGGACCATGGCAGGGAAGCGGAGAGCTTCACTCATATCTTCGTTTTCAGAAACGAGAACAAAGGATTCAAATTTTTCACTGGTGTACCAGTTGAAGGCGCGGCTGCTGGCCGGATCATTTTTAAAAGTAACCACGATACGGTTGGGTTCGTTTCTTACTTCGTACGGCTTTACAGCAGGTTTTTCCGGAGCTTCGCCAATTTCCTCTTTTTCCGCTGCTTTCGCTTCGGTTTCTTTTGACGTATCAGCTTTCAACAAGGCCCCTTTCAATAAGCCATCTTGTCTATGAATAGCAGCATCGGCCGAAGCCAATTCTTGGTCAAGGGTAACCACTTCAGCGGCTACGGGAAAGGCAGCGCCGAGAAATAAACTAAGGGTTAAAAGGACAAGGAGAAGTTTAGACTTCATAAATTTACGCATTGTATTCCTCCTATTGAGTAGTTATTTTTAGTTAGCCTTGGCTAACTCTATTTATAAGATAGCCCTTTCTCGAGTTTTTTGGTTACCCTTGGGTAACTAGTGGGTAAAATAGAATTAAATTATAGATAAAATGCCAGTCATTCAGGATTAATAAAAATTTAATTTAAAGAAACTTCCTAACTTTCGCACTCTTAACTTAGCGGAATGCCCTTAGCTTTTATTAAAATATTCCCTCCCTTAAAATATTCCCTCCCCTTGATAAGTTTATGTCTTTTTCGTTATAATTCACTCGAGCCACTTTCCAGTGCAAATATTTTTATATATTTACAATAGAGGAGCGGCAGGATTTGTACGCATTTCTAAGCCAGGATCGGTGAAATGCCGAAGTGCCTGCCGCCGAAGGGGAAAGAAGTGATCCTCCTTCTTTTTTCTGGTGAATTTACACAAGGTAGTTTCACTGTCATGCCGGGGCATGGAGCGCTATATTTGTCTTGCAAGGACAAGTTGGCGCTATTTTTTTGAGGAGGAATACACTATGGAAAAAGTAATGATTCGTTTGAGGATGAGTACGCAAGATGCTCACTACGGGGGAAATCTTGTTGATGGCGCCCGTATACTGGGCCTCTTTGGGGATGTGGCCACAGAGCTCCTGATCCGTCACGATGGCGATGAAGGCTTGTTTGTCGCCTATGACAGTATCGAATTTACCGCTCCGGTATATGCCGGTGATTTTATCGAAGCCTACGGGACAATCGAATCGGTTGGGAACAGTTCCCGCAAAATGAGCTTTGAAGCCTACAAAGTCATCGTCCCCCGCCCCGATATTTCTGACTCCGCCTGTGATGTCTTGGAAGAACCCCTACTGGTCTGCCGGGCATCCGGTACTTGTGTTGTCCCCAAAGGCAAGCAACGCAAGAACTAGGAGGTCATCGTGAGTAAAGTAATTATTACCGCAGCAATCAGCGGTGCTGAAGTCACAAAAGAAATGAACCCTGCGGTTCCCTACACCGTGGAAGAATTTGTGCGCGAAGCCAAGTCGGCTGTTGATGCCGGTGCGGCTATTATTCATCTGCATGTACGCTGGGATGACGGCACACCGACACAAGACAAGGGCCGCTATGCCGAGATTATTGAAGCTATCCGCCAAGAGTGCCCTGACGTTATCATCCAACCGTCAACCGGCGGAGCAACCGGCATGAGCTCCGAAGAGCGACTGCAGCCGACAGAGCTGAATATTGAAATGGCCAGTCTCGACTGCGGAACCTTAAACTTCGGCGGTGACGAAATTTTTATCAATACAGAAAATATGATTATCGAATTTGCTGAACGCATGAACAGCAAAAACATCAAGCCCGAACTGGAGTGTTTCGAAAAAGGTCATGTGGACCTAGCCTTGCGCCTGCATAAAAAGGGCTACATTAAAGGGCCCCTGCACTTTAACTTTGTATTAGGTGTCAATGGCGGTATGACCGCAACACCCAGAGATTTGCTTTTCCTTGTTGAATCAATTCCCCAAGATGCCAGCTTTACCGTTTCCGGCATGGGTTCTCGTCAACTCACCATGAATGTTATGGCTATGTTGCTTGGCGGCCATGTTCGCGTGGGCTTTGAGGATAATCTCATGATGGAACGGGGCGTCCTTGCCCAATCCAATGGGGAACTGGTCGCCCGCATTGCCCGCATCGCAAGGGAATTGAACCTGACTGTCGCCACACCGGACGAAGCCCGCCAAATACTGGGCATGAAACAGAGAAACTAAGGAGAAGCTGATATGGCAAAAGGAAATAAATATGGTACCCACCGTGTGCTCGATGGAGTAGCGGTCCTGCCTCAGGGTGCACAAAAAATTGACAACACGATGACCCTTTATGATAACGAAATTCTTATTGACGTTGATGCCCTCAACATTGACTCGGCAAGCTTCCGTCAACTTCGGGAAGCGGCAGACAACAAGGAAGAGGCGCTGAAGCAAGCCATCTTGGCTATCGTCAACGAACGGGGAAAAATGCAAAATCCGGTTACCGGTTCAGGCGGTATGCTCATCGGCACAGTCGCTGAAATCGGCCCTGACCTCACCCACCGTGACCTTAAAGTCGGGGATAAAATCGCTAGCCTCGTTTCTCTTTCTTTGACACCGCTTCATATTGAGGAAATTACCGCCATCAGACCCGATATTGACCGGGTGGAAATTAAGGGACAAGCCATCCTTTTTGAAAGCGGCATTTACGCCAAACTGCCCTGACGGGAAATCAGGCAAACTCTGTGCCTACGAAGCTAAAAAGCGGGCCGGTACAACCGGACGGGTCGTCGGCTGCAGCGATAGAGATAGCTACAAAGACTTCATGCTGGAAAACAAACTGCTTGATGCTTTCTTTACCTGCGATGCCAGAAACCCGATTGAAGTATTGGAAAAAGCCTTGGCCGCCAACGATGGCAAGGAGTACGACCTCTGCATCTGTGTGGTTAATATCAGCGGGGCGGAAATGTCTTGTATCTTACCGGTTAAAAATGGCGGCATGGTGTATTTTTTCAGCATGGCCACAAGCTTTACCAAAGCCGCCCTTGGCGCGGAGGGGGTCGGTAAAGACGTGACCATGATTGTTGGAAACGGCTATACCGAGGGGCATGCTGAAATGGCCCTGGCCGTCCTTCGTGAATGCCCCGCCCTCAAAGAACTGTACGAAGCAGAATTTGCATAGATTATAAAGGTGAAAATGATGAAAGTAATGAACGCCAAAGAAAAATATATATATACAAAAGGTCAAGAACGCCGCCAACAACTTTTTCCCGAAGTGTCCGATAAGGATTGGAATGACTGGCAATGGCAAGTTCGAAATCGAATCTCTACCCTGGAAGAGCTAAAAAAGTATGTCCCTCTTACCGCCGACCAGGAAGAGGGGGCAAAAAAGGCCCTGGCTCTTTTTCGCATGGCCATCACCCCCTACTATTTAAGCTTAATCGACCCGGACAATCCCAAAGACCCTGTTCGTTTGCAAAGTGTACCCAGCCACGAGGAAGCCGTCCGCGTTCCGGAAGACTTGTTTGACCCCTTACAAGAAGACGGGGACTCTCCCGTTCCCGGCTTGACCCACCGTTATCCTGACCGGGTCCTCTTCTTAATTACCGACATGTGCTCTATGTATTGCCGACATTGCACCAGAAGAAGACTGGCCGGACAAAAAGACGGGGGCCGGACAAAAGAAGCCATTGATGCTTGCATTGACTATATCCGTAAAACTCCGGAGGTGCGCGACGTTTTGCTTTCCGGCGGAGATGCCCTCCTGGTCAGCGATGAACGGCTTGAATATATTCTTAAAGAATTGCGGGCCATTGACCATGTGGAAATTATCCGAATCGGGTCTCGCGTACCGGTTGTACTGCCTCAACGTATAACGGACAATCTTTGTAAGATGCTCAGGAAGTACCATCCTGTTTGGCTTAATACCCACTTCAACCATCCCCAGGAAATTACTCCGGAAAGTGCCGAAGCTTGCCGCAAATTATCCGACGCCGGCATACCCTTAGGTAATCAGTCCGTCCTTTTAAGAGACATCAACGATAGTGTCAGGACAATGAGAAAATTGGTTAACGGGCTGGCCTACATCAGGGTTAGACCCTACTATATTTACCAGTGCGACCTATCTTTGGGCCTTTCCCACTTCCGCACTCCGGTCTGTTCCGGCATTGAAATTATCGAGGGTTTACGGGGGCATACTTCCGGCTACTGTGTACCTACTTTTGTCGTCGATGCTCCCGGCGGTGGAGGAAAAATCCCTGTAATGCCGCAATACATGATTTCCCAGGGACCAAACAAAATCATTCTGAGAAATTATGAAGGGGTCATTAGCAGCTACACGGAACCTGCAGAAAACGGCCCCCTTCCCGAAAACAACTTTAATAAAGAGATCAGCGGTGTCGCCGCCCTTCTGGCCGGAAAAGAACTAACCTTGGAGCCACAAAATCTGGCTCGAAAGCAAAAAACAGTAAAGTAGGCCGGGGATTGCGCAATGCACGGTTCGTACGGGGTAAGGAATTCACATGAGGCAAGGGCGCTCTTAAAGCTGGCCGGCTTTGGAGAGCACAAATCCCTGGCCATCATCGGGACGGAAAAAAATGCGGGAAAGACAAGTACGCTCAACCAGCTAATTTCCGCTGCTCGCCAAGCAAAGTACCGGCCTCCCCTTGCCCTGACCTCAATCGGACGTGATGGCGAGTCCCTGGACCTCGTCAACCAAGGGGAAAAGCCGCGGATTTATATAGCGGAGGGCAGTCTGCTGGCCACCAGTACAAGGGCCTTGAAAAATTCTGATGCCCTCTTGGAAATTCGTGATATGACAGGTATTTCCAGTGCCTTTGGCGAAATCCTTATTGCCCGAGCCAAAAGCGACGGCTATGTGGAACTGGCCGGGCCTTCACAAGCTGAAGACCTGCGCTTTTGCGAAAGACTCTTACGCCATGAAGAGCCGGACTGCTTCTATATTGTCGATGGTGCCCTCTCCAGGCGGTCCTCAGCCGGGGGCGGACTGACCGAAAGCCTCATTCTCGCCTTATCCCTCGGCAACGCCCCTTCTTATGAAGCCTTTTTTCAGGCAGCAAAACATGCCGTAGACTGTCTCTTACTGCCTGCTCTCTCAGCACAAGTCAAACAGCTGTTTGAGCAGAAAGTAGAGGAAGAGGCGGCAAGCGCGGCCATAGCTGTAGGAGCAAAGGGTCAAGTGAGAACACTCCTTGCCCGAACCCTATTAGGAGCAGGAACTGAACTCCAAGACTTTGTGCAGAAAGAGGATGAAGTCCTCTTGATTAGAGGGGCCGTAACAGATTCTGTTCTCGGCAAACTCTTGCAATCCTCCATTAAAAAAGGAGCTAGAATTGTAGTAGAGGACGGTAGCCGGGTCTTTCTTTCTCGTCAGGCCTTAGCAGACTTGTACGCCAGAGGCTTTTCTCTTGAAGCCCTCTACCCGCTAAACCTTCGCTTTGTCAGCTTCAACCCTAGAGACCGCTATGGGCAGGTCCATCAAGAAAAGCAGCTCCTGACCGGCTTGCGCAAAATTTTGCCCTGCCCGGTCTTAAATCTTGGTCCTTGCTTGTGCTACTAGAAATCATTCCCGGGGGTAGATATGTTTTTAGCAGAAGATAGAGAAAAAGAACTCCTAGGCCTAAAAAGCCTAATTGCAAAATACCCCTGCCTGTCTCCGCAAGGCAGAGACTTGCAGGCTTCTTTTCCCTTTTATTCCAGCCAAAAGAAAGAAGCCCTGGAAGGTGAATTTCAGATTCTGGATTGCCTGCGCAAGATTTTGGCCGGGGATGCCCGGGCCTTTGCCGGTACGGAAAGGCTCTTACGGCTCTTCCGCTCCATCCGGCTGAGTCTGAAGGGTCTGGAAGAAAAACGCACCCTTGAGCAAACAGAATTTTTTGAGATAAAGCGTTTTATCCGCCTTTCTGAACAGCTGCGCCGGGAATCGCCCTTACTTCTTCCTGCCGCAGTCGAACTTCTGGATCTGGCCCCGGCCTTTTCCCTCTTAAACCCCCAGGGAGCGGAGGAAAACGGCTTTTATGTCTATAGCAGCTATTCTTCCAAACTCTTGGCCATTCGCCAAGAAAAGAAAAAACTTGAACAGCAAATCCTCACCGCTTCAAGCGAGAAGCGACAAAGCCTGCTCGAAGAACGCACAAGTCTCTCCCGCAAAGAAGGGGAAGAAGAAGGGCAGGTCTTAAAGGAGCTAAGCCAAAAGTTGCAAGACTACCTCTCCCCCATGAGGGAGAACAGCCGGGCCATCGCCTGGCTGGACTTCCGGATGCTAAGGGCCAAATTAGGCGAACTCTGGCAGGCGGGAACCCCCCTTTTCAGGGAACGAGGCGAGGGCATCCTGATTCTTGATGCTTTCGAGCCGCAATTGGCGGAAGAATTAGCGAGAAAAGGAGACTCTTTCACCCGGCAAAGCATCCGGATGCTACCAGGCGCAAGCATTATTACCGGTGCCAATATGGGAGGCAAATCGGTCGCCTTGCAAACCCTTCTACTACAAGTTCTGCTGGTGCACTATGCCTATTATCCGGCCTGCCGCCAGCTGGAAACGGAAGTTTTTGACGGCTTTGCCTATGCGACAGAAAATCCCGGAGAGCGCTCTTTAGGCCTTTCCTCTTTTGGCATGGAAGCAGCAAAAATCAGGGAATATCTCAAATTAACAGAGACCCTTTGCCTCTTCCTGGTCCTTGATGAGCCGGCAAGAGGCACCAACCCCCGGGAGGCTGAAGCCATAATCACCGGACTTTGCCGGTATTTTGCCCGGAGCGATTCCTATCTTTTACTGGCCAGCCATTATCAAATACCGCCCGGAGAGGGTATCGCTTACTACCAAATCAGGGGGCTCATAGCTGATACATTACATTTTTCAGATGCTTTTCCTGACCGGGAAAAATACAGCTATAAAGAACGGCAGCAATACGACCTGGCTGCCGCCAAAAACATACGAAAACACATGGATTACCGACTCATGGAAACAGATGGCAAAAAACCCATCCCGGCAGAAGCCATTCGCATTGCCGAATGGATGGGCGTTAATCAAGAGGCTATCTCACTCATGCGTCAAGCCTATAAGGAGAAGAACGAATGGCAAGAATAACAATTGATCAGAGCAAGGTAAAAGCGGCAAGAGAGGCAGCCAAGGCCATCGCCAAAGAAACCAATGCCGCCCTGGCCCCATATTCTACCGTAACCGTAGAACGGGCTATTGCCCGCTTGTTTGGCATAGATGGAGTAAATGAAGGTGAAGTTCCCCTGCCTAACCTCCTTGTTGAGGATTTGCAAAATCAGGAGCTGCTGGAATCGGGCGTTGCCTACCAGCTGGGCCGGGCAGCTATCGGAGCCAAGCTCAGTCCCCAGGAAACGGCAGAAAAAGTTATGCGGGGAGAAATGAACTGGCACAGTCTGCCGGCAGTAGATGACTTCGCTCTAGGACTTTGGCTCAAGGATGAAGCCGAAAAGGCTGTTGCAAAAATTAGGAACAACCGCCTGAAGCGCGAGGCTATGCTGGCGGAATACGGGGATCCTGAAGGGGCTCTCATCTACGTCATTGTTGCTACCGGCAATATTTTCGAGGACATTGTCCAGGCCAAAGCGGCCGCTAAACAGGGCGCTGACGTTATTGCCGTCATTCGCACAACCGGACAAAGTCTCTTAGACTATGTTCCCTACGGGGCAACAACGGAAGGTTTTGGCGGAACCATGGCCACCCAGGAAAACTTCCGTCTTATGCGGCAAGCCTTGGACGAAGTCGCCGAAGAAACCGGCCATTATACCCGCCTTTGCAACTACTGCTCCGGCCTTTGCATGCCGGAAATTGCCGTTATGGGAGCCTTTGAGCGGCTGGACATGATGCTGAATGATGCCCTTTACGGTATTTTATTCCGCGATATCAACATGCGCCGGACCTTAATCGACCAAAGCTTCTCCCGGATGATTAACGGGGCTGCCGGTATTATTATCAATACCGGTGAAGACAACTATCTCACCACATCGGATGCCTATGAAGAGGCCCACACCGTCTTAGCTTCTCAATTTATCAATGAGCAATTTGCCCTGGAAGCCGGTATGCCGGAAGAGTTAATGGGACTCGGCCATGCCTATGAAATGGAGCCTGACCTGGAAAACTCTTTTGTCTATGAGCTGGCCCAAGCTCAACAGGCCAGACAAATCTTCCCCTACGCCCCTCTCAAATATATGCCGCCAACCAAATACATGACCGGCAACATCTTCCGCGGTCATATCCAGGATGCCCTCTTCAACATGGTAACAACCATAACCAAGCAGCGGGTCCACCTCCTGGGCATGATGACTGAGGCCATCCATACCCCTTTCATGTCCGACCGTGCCCTGGCCATTGAGAACGCACGCTATATCGCCAGGGCCATGAAAGATCTGGGGGATGATCTTGAATTCAAAAAGGGTGGTTTGATTGAAACAAGAGCCAGTCAAGTCTTGGACGAGGCGCTTGATTTACTCCGAAAAATCGAGCAGGAAGGGCTCTTCGCCACCCTGGAAGCCGGCAAATTCGGCGGTATCAAAAGACCTCAGGACGGCGGCAAGGGCTTGAAGGGTGTCTTCCCTAAAGCAAAAGAATATCAAAACCCCTTTCCGGCCCTTCTCATGGCCGAGGAGGCCGAACAGCGCCAGGCCTTTGAGCGGAATAGGTAAGTATTAGCAAAAAAATCCCTACAGAATATAAACAAGTGCAAATAAGCAAATAAAGTAAGCAACTATAGAGCAAGTATCCATTGAGAGTAAGCGAGGAAATCCTATGAATGATAAAAATACAAGTGCCGGAAAAATTGACTTTACGAGCATTAAACCCTACGGCGACACCTTAAATGACGGCAAGATTCAGCTGTCCTTTACCCTGCCTGTTCCCGACGGCGAGCGTGGGCTTGAGGCCGCCAAACAGGTCTTGCTCCATATGGGGCTGGAAAACCCCATGATTGCCTGGCACGAGCCCTTAGATGAAGACTATAGTTTTTACGTGGCCTACGGGTCTTTTGCCGCCTCCCTTGATTACACACAAATTGAAGTCGAGGCTGTTGATGTTCATGTCATGACCATGGAAGAAACAAACGACTTTATCCGCAAACATTTCGGACGGAAATTAGTGGTCCTTGGGGCCAGCACAGGAACGGATGCTCACACCGTAGGAATTGATGCCATTATGAACATGAAAGGCTATGACGGCCATTTTGGGCTGGAGCGATACGAAATGTTTGACGCCCTCAACATGGGGAGCCAGGTCGAAAATGAAGTCTTTATCCGCAAGGCCTTGGAGATGGATGCCGATATCTTGCTAGTTTCACAAACAGTCACCCAAAAGGATATCCATATCCAAAACATCAGTGAACTGGTTGAACTTCTGGAAGCAGAAGGCTTGCGTGACCGTTTCCTCTTAATCATCGGGGGGCCGCGAATCACCCATGAACTAGCCAAAGAGCTGGGCTGTGACGCGGGCTTCGGTCCCGGAAAGTTTGCCGACGACGTGGCCAGTTTTGCCGTGGAAGAATTACGTATCCGCAAAGAAGCGAAACAATTTAATTAAAAATACGCTGTCAATTATTCTCAAAAACTTACAAGAAAAATACTTCGTGAAGATACTTTTTGGCTGAGCCACGTACTATAATAGACACAAGTATTTAAGGAGGACTCTATCATGGACCGCTTTTACCAAAATTTTTACAGAAAACTCCTAGGCCTTTTCCTGGTATGCACCTTAGTTTTTGGGCTTTTTAGCCCTAAGCTGCTTGTGACTGCTGAAGAAAACAAAACGCGGCCTCAGCTGCTTGACTTAAGCGCCCTTGCTGAAGAAGAGACTGTCGAGGCCAAGATGCCCCTTTATGAAGTGGCGGAAAACTTTGAAAACATCATTAATTTTTCCGATTTTGAGCCTCAAGCTACGCCGGAATTCAGAGAAAAATTAAAAGAAAACCTCTTCGTCATCACCAATCGTGAGGCACAGCATTTCGGCTCAATCTACGAGATAAATACCTATAGCTTTACCCCAAACTTTGTCACGACGGACGCCCTGCTCAACGCCTACCACAATTATTTTGCCTTCTTGCAGAAAACCAGCGAAAGAGACTTTCTGCTTGAGCAGCTAGAGAGCCTGACCGGCAACTTATATAACCTCTCCCTTGAGCAAATGAGAAGCTTTGCCGGCACGAGTTTTGCTGAAGCTGCAGAAAAGAACCTGGTCTTTTTCAGTATTGCGGCCCGCCTGATAGGCTATGAGTTGGCCTTCGAACCTGAGGTTGCCGACCCGGCTCAGGCTGAGCTGGACGCTATTTATGCGGCGGAAGGCCTTCAATACTCTGACTTTGCCGGTCGGGAGGTCGACTATTCCCAGTACAAAGTACGCGGCTATTATGCCGGAGATATTGATCTTGAACGCTATTTCCGTACCATGATGTTCTACGGCAGTGTCAATTTTCCGGCTAATGAAGAAACGGCCAGCAAAAGCGCCCTCCTCATGTCCCTTAACCTGGCCAATAATCCGGAAATTAGGGAACTCTGGGAGGGTATTTACCAAGTCACCGCCTTTTTCTCCGGAACCAGCGATGACAATGGCTTTTATGAATACAGCCCTCTGATTGAAGAGGCTTATGGCGGCCTGCCTTCCGGCGAAGAAATACTCGCTGATGAGGAGGCATTTGCCCACTTCCACACCCTTGTCAAAGAACTGCCCCCACCCCAAATTAACTCCATCGTCATCTATTTGGACCTGGGGGAAGACAAGGAAGAAACAGGCCGCGGCTTCCGCTTTATGGGCCAACGCTTTTCCTTCGATGCCGCTATTTTTCAAAAGCTGATCTACTTTGAAGTAAAGGAAAATAGCCAAAAAGCAACTCGCCAACTGCCGGACTTCCTCGATATTCCTGCCGCCTACGGCTCAGACCTGGCCCTCTCCCTCTTGGAAGAAATGGGAGCCAAAGACTTTGAGAATTATAGTGAAAACATGGAAAGCCTGCGCACCGCTATTGATACCGAAGATGCCGCTGCCTGGAGCACCAGTCTCTCCGCAGCCTGGCAGTTTGCCCTCTTGCCCTTACTCAAGGAAAATGGCGAAGGCCAACCCGCCTATGCCCAAAGCGAAGCCTGGGAAAGAAAACAACTGGAAACTTTTGCCGGTTCCTACACCGAGTTAAAGCATGATACCGTCCTTTATGCCAAGCAGGCTATGGCCGAGATGGGTGGCTGGTTCCCGGAAAATCCGCCCGATACTCGCGGTTTTGTCGAAACAGAGCCCCTGGTCTTCCGCCGTCTGGCCACCCTGGCCAGGGAAACTGCCGGAGGGCTGGACAATCTTGGCCTGCTCCATGAGCTTGACACGGAAAATCTCGACTTATATGCCGACCTCTGTGAACAGTTAGCGGTCATTGCGGAAAAAGAACTCCGTAATGAACTGCCCACCGAGGAAGAGTTTGACCTCATCAAAGGGATTGGCGGCAATTTGGAGCACCTCCGTTTTGCCTGCTGCCGCAACGAGGCGGATGTTATGACGGCACTCAGCCAGCCGGATGCCCTGGTTACGGATGTGGCTACCAGCGCGGAAGCCGGCGTCTTGCAAATTGCGACAGGAAACCCCCAAGAAATCCTGGTCATCGTTCCCGTTGACGGCAGCTTACGCATTGCCTCCGGAGCCGTATATGACTTCTACCAATTTGCTGTTCCCCTTCCCGACCGGATGACCAACCTCGATTGGCACAAGGCTCTGGGTATCGTCAATATGTTTGATGATGAAGGCAACTTCATTCCTCCGGAAGAAGACGACTTTAAGAAAGAAGCTCTGCCCAAGCCCTTCTGGACAGAAGACTATCGCCTGCCTCGTCCCGAGAATAAAGAAGGACTGGGCCTGCCCGACTGGCCTCTTTGGCAGGAGGGCAAGGTTTCCGGGCAAGGGGGCGCCTATGAAGCCTCTTTCACCCGTGAAGCCTGCACAGTTTTTAGAGAAGGCAAAAAAATCTGGCAGAGTCCCGCTGAATACAAGATTCAGGACGTACATTTTACAGACATTGACCGCAACGGAGAAGATGAGTTGCTTTTACTCGTTTGGAAAATTGGTCAATTTAACTCCTTGCGCCCTTTTGGCTAGAAGAGGATGAGACCTCCTGGTCTCAACACCTCTACCTCTATAAAGTAGAAGAAGATCAAGTCAGGCCCATGTGGATGAGTTCCTATATGGGCATAGACACCCAATATCTGGAAAGCGACGAATATGGCGTGCTCACCATTCACACACCGGATGGTGAGCGCAGTCGTTGGGGCTGGATAGAATGGGGAATCGAACGCTTTCCTGACCGGCAAAAGGCAAGCCCATCCGAACAAGAAGAAGCAGCTAAAGAAGATGTAGCTAAAGAAGAAGCAGCTAAAGGGGAAATATTAAGCCATAAGCAGGCTTTTAGCTCCAAAGCTCCTAAAGGAGAAGGCGAAGAAGGAGACAATAAGTACACCCTCCTTTTTACCGGGGACATCCTCATCAACGAAACGCTTTTACACGAAGGCCTTATCCGAGATGACTTCTCTTTTCTTTTTTCCGCTATAAGGGAAACACTGAAAGAGGCCGACTTTTGCGCCGGAAATCTGGAGGGCACACTCGGAGCCTCCGACTTTTCCGCTTATCCCTTCTTTAAAGCCCCGGAAAGTCTGGCCATAGCCTTAAAAAACGCCGGCTTTGACGCCATAGCCACCAGTAACAATCACAGTCTTGATTATGGTTTGGACGGGCTGGAAGAAACCCTGCACCTGCTCCGGAAAAATGAACTGCTTACTTTCGGCAGCCGCTTGCCTGGAGAAGCTGGAAACACCGAGAGTTTCCTCCTCTACGACTTGGGCGGCCTTACTCTGGGCTTGAGTGCTTTCACCTATGAAACAAAGGCTGAAAGCTTAAAGGATCCCGCCCTTCCTTTGCAAAGAAGCTTAAATACCCGCCCCATCCCCCTGGGAGCCAAGGCCTGTCTGGACTCTTTTCACATTGACTTTTCCCAAGACAAGCTTGTTGCTGAAGATCTTGCGGCAATCAGAAAGCGGATAGAGACCATGCGGGAAGCCGGGGCCGATTATCTCATTTTCTTCATGCATTGGGGCTATGAATACCGGACAGAAGTGCAGGAGCACCAGCTTTTCTATGCTGACCTCTTAGCAGACTGCGGGGTAGACCTCATTCTCGGTATGCACCCCCACGTACCCGGCCCCCTCAGCTTGCTTCCGGCCAATAACGAACGGGGTTTTTGCCTTTGCTACTATTCTCTCGGCAATTTTATCGCCTGCCAAAGTGAACAAATTGCCGGAAATGACGGCCTGGTAAATGAGGGCATTATAGGTAAAGTGATGCTCTCCCGGGACCGGGAGGGCAGGATTCAAGTCCTTGAGGCCGCCTACATACCGACCTATATTCAAAAAGAAGGGTGCGGTTTAGCCCGGGAAAAACGTTGCCTTGCCCAAGTTCTTCCCCTGGAAAAAGCCTTGGCTGAGCTCAGGACGGCTGGCCATAAGGAAGACCAAGACCGGATTCTCCGCTGGAATAAGGCTCTTGAACGGATTGTAAAAACAGTCGGCCCGCCACTCTTCCCGGAAAGAGTTCAGACGAAATAATCCAAGCAAAGCCTCTTTGCCGCTACAAATGGAAACGCCGGACAAAATCTTCCTTTAAGCTGCGGTCAGCAAATATCAGGGTGAATAAGATGGAGGCCAGGGCTAGCGCAGAAACCAGGATGACCATGAGCAAACTTTTGGCCAAGCCTAGGGAATATAAGATTAAGGGAATAAAGCCGAACAGGCCCATGAGGACTTGATAAAAAACATAGTCCTGCCACCTGGCATGCAAGAAAATACTCATGACAAGAATACCGATGATTCCGCCCATAAAAAGTATGGGCATGGCATAGGAAAGGCTCCAGCCATCATAGCCGGTCAAATAATCCATAAAGAAGAAAAGCAAGCTCGTTACAGCAACATGAAGAGTCAGGCGTTTTGCTTGATTAACACCACGCCGCAAGAGGGAGAGCAACATGAGCCAGACATAGACGGCTATGACCAGCATAATTAAACTCCAGGGGGACTCACGAAAGACAAGGAGATTTAAAAGGAAGGAAGAGCCAAGGATGAGCAGGGTCACAAAAAGCCATACGCGCAGGAAAATATTGTAACTCTTCCTCACACTGGATAAATCAGGATAAGGAATCTGCGGAGGAAAATCTTTCTCCGTCTGCTCTGCCAGGCTAAATAAACCTTGACCGCAAAGCGGACAATAGCTCTTTTTGCTATAGACCTTTGCTTTACAATTATTACACTGGGTCAAACGTTTTCCTGTACTTTCTTCTTTCAAAATATCACTCATATTCCGGTCCATTCATTTAATATTCCAGTCCACTCGTTTCAACCAGGGGTTCCAGCCCCTCACTGCCTAAATATTCTACAATACCCTGCTCTAAGTCTTTGCTCTTTAAGCTACTGCTGAAAGTAAGGGTTAAGGTATCTTTAAAGCTTACCGCAGCGCACTTGAAGGCCTCCCGTTCATTGGTAGCCAAGACAGCCACTGCAGACTCAATATAAGGTTCAAAACAAGCCGGAAAGGTCATGCTGCCTACATTGGAAAAGGCCAAGCTTGCCGCTCTCGCCCCTATTTTATGGTAGATTTTTAAGCCAAAATTTTTAATCAGCAAGGGAATTAAGCGGGCGACCATACTATAGCCGCTTCCCACGGTATAGCTAATTTTTTCCAACATTTTTTCCTTGGTAATTTTTTCTGCAAACTGTTCCTTGGCCTCCTCCAAGAGAGAGCTAAAACAAACATCGCCTCGGTAGCTGAAGCTGATGTGGACATTGGAAAAAAAATTCAGGCTGGTTTGCGAGGAGAACATCCGCCGTAAATCTACCGGCAGGACAATGTTCACCGGATGCCTGGGAGGAATCCGGTGTAGTTCTTTTTCCCAAATCTGATGAGCTAGTACAGCGACAAAATATTGTGAGATAGAAGCTCCGTGCCTACGACTTTTTTCTTTAACCAGAGACAAGGGAAGATGGACATGGGTCAAGGCAATATTACGCATGGCATTTTTTTCTCCACGCAGCCTGTAGCCCGATCCGTCTTTAAATTTTTTCTTCTTCATTGGCACATAGTTCTTTACATAGGCATCTTCCGTATTATTACCGGAGCCGGCAAACCAGTCTCTTTTATGGTCCTCTTCACTAAAGGCCTCCGGGTAGGCAAGCAGCAGATAGCGGCAGACAATAGCCTGGATAAAGGGCATGGAGCCGGCACCGTCAGTTAGGGCATGAAAGGCCTCCAGGTTAATTTTATTCCGGTAGTAGGTCACACGGAAGAGAAATTGATTATTTTCCTTAGGGTCGATTTCCTTGCAAGGATAATCATCCTCCGGGCGAACGCGCGGCAAGGCTACATTTTCGTCAAAGTAAAACCAAAATAGACCCTTGCGGATTTTTACGCGGAAAATAAGAAAAGACTGTAAACAGATTTCCACGGCCTCCTGCAGCAAGTCCGGCCGGATATTTTCTTTCAGACAGACAGAATAACGAAATACGTTTGACCCGTATTTCGAGCTGATTACCGGGAAAATATTGGCCGTATTATCCAACCTGTGCCAATGTTCAGACGGTCTTTTTATGTGTTTTTCTTTTTTTGCCAAAATCGCGCATTCCCTTTTATGTTATATATTATCTGCATTCATTATAAAAATTTTGACTAAATTTTAGCTTACCTATTATAGCGCATTATCTTTTTAAATATCAGCCAATTACTGTTATACTATGATTTGCTGACACATTGTCTAACATGAGGAGGAAATAATGAAAATTTTTGTTGCAGGATGCGGAACGATGGGTTCCGGAATTATCCAAACCTTTGCCGCCCACGGCCACACTGTCTATATGTATGACACAAAAGAAGAATTCGTCCAAGGCGGTTACGAGATCATCGACAAGCAATTAACCCGTCAGGTTAGCCGGGAAAGAATAAGCGAGGCCGAGAAGGAAGCCACTCTTTCCCTTTTACACAAAACGGTCGATATTGACTCTGCGAAAGAGTGTGACGTTGTTGTAGAAGCCATTTATGAAAATATGGAAGCCAAACGTGATTTGTTCTCTCGTCTAGATGAGATTACTAAGGATGACTGCCTTTTTTGCAGCAACACATCCTCCCTTTCCATTACAGAAATGGCTTATGGCCTAAAGCATGAAGAATTTTTCCTGGGCTTTCACTTCTTTAATCCGGCCCCCGTCATGAAATTAATTGAAATTATCCGCGGGGCAAAAACTTCGGATGCTGCACTGGAAAAAGCCTTTGCCCTTGCCTCAGCCATTGGTAAAACACCTGTACTGGTCAAAGAGTCCCCCGGTTTTATCGTCAACCGCTTACTTGCCCCCATGATGAACGAAGCTATCATCCTCTTGGAAAAAGGAGTTGCCAGTGCCAACGATATCGACACAGCTATGCAGCTGGGCGCCAATCACCCTATGGGACCTTTAGCCCTTGCCGACCTCATAGGCCTCGATATCGTCTTAAATATTATGGACGTCCTGTATAAAGAAACCGGCGATTCCAAGTATCGGGCAAGTTATCTCCTAAAGCAGATGGTCAGGGCCGGAAAGCTGGGCCGTAAAACAGGCGAAGGCTTTCACAATTATTCAGAATAGAAAGTGGGGAAATGAAATGTCCTTTGTTACAAAACATCTCGAAAATCATATCGCCTATATTACCCTAGACAGGCCGGAGGCCCTCCACGCCTTACATTCAGAAATGCTGCAAGAACTTTTGCTCATTGTAGAGGAACTGAAGAAAGAAAAAGACCTCCGGGTCGTTGTTATCCGGTCTACCGGCGACCGTTCTTTCGTTGCCGGAGCAGATATTGCAGAAATGGCCAATTTTAATGCTACAGAAGCTAAAGCCTATGCCGATTTAGGCCACTCCGTCTTTACCGCCATTTCCCAATTGGCCTGTCCGGTTATTGCTCAAATTAACGGCTATGCCCTTGGCGGAGGATTTGAACTGGCCCTGGCCGCAGACCTTCGGATTGCCGGAGAGAAAGCCAGCTTTGCCATGCCGGAAACAGGCCTGGGCATTACCCCCGGCTTCGGCGGAACCCAAAGGCTTAGCAAACTTGTCGGGACAGGTGTCGCGGCAGAATTAATTTTTACAGGCCGCCGTATTAGAGCTGAAGAAGCCAAAGCCCTGGGTATCGTCAATACTCTGGTGCCCCAAGAAAAATTGGCCGAAACGGTCAAAGAAGTAGCTGAAAGCATTGCCCTCCGCTCACCCATCGCTATCCGTAAGGCAAAAACATTAATCTATGCCGCCGAGACCCTGGCCTTAGCCGACGGGCTCGCCTTTGAGGCCTCCGCTTTTGCCAACTGTTTTGCTACGGAAGACCAAAAAAATGCCATGAAGGCCTTTTTGGAGAAAGAGACCTACACCGATTTTCAAAATAAATAGGGACTTTTTCTAAACAAAAGATACTTACACGGAAAGCTAGCAGAAAATCAACCTTCTGCTAGCTTTCTCTTTCCGGGATAAGGTCAGAAGCATTGGCATGGTCTCCTTTTTCTTCAATCGCCTTCTCCCCAAAATCTATCCCTTTTATCGATAAGTAAAAATTGACGCTCTTGAAATAAAGCCATATTCTTACATTTGAGTAAAAAATATATCCTATGTAAAGGACAATTTGTAAAAATCGAACGGTATAGAGGGAAAGAAAAGGCCGATGAAAGAAAAAAGCGAAAAGCAAAAACAAAAAAATAAATTATTCGTTTTTCTCATCATACTTCTTGTTAGTATTTTGTTGTCTGTTTTTGTCTTCCCCCGCCTGTCCTCAGAACGTTTGGAAGCAATATTTAAGGATATCGGCTCCCGGGCAGGCCTCTTGTATATCCTTCTCTTTGCCACACTGCCGGGCTTTTTCTTGCCGGTCATTATCCTTATTTTTCCGGCCGGTATTGTTTTCGGCTTTACTTGGGGAAGCATTTATACACTAATCGGGGCAAGTATCAATATGGCTTGGATGTTTTTGCTTTCCCGCTATTTGGCCCGAGAAAGCATTCAATCGCTTGTAAAGCGGAAACTGAAGGCAAAGTGGGTAAGCATGATTGAGAAAAACTCACAGGGCAGGCCCGGCTTTGTTTTCCTTTTTCTATTACGTGTTACCCCCCTTGTTCCCTATAACCTCATCAACTATGTCTACGGTCTTTCCGATATGGATTTCAAGAACTATATTGTCTCCTCTATCCTTGGGATTATACCGGGTACGCTGGTGTACTTAAATATTGGCGATAAAATTCTCAATCCGCGATCCCCGGAGTTTGTTTTTTCTCTAATCCTACTGGCCGGCTTAGCGGTCATCAGCACGGCAATCGCCAATAAGTATTTCCCGGAAGCTGATGAAGCAGGCAAAGTCCGGGAAATTGATAAAACGTCGAGTGAGGAGGCCGCCCATGATTGATAGCAAGGGACGTCAGTATTTTAATGGGATTTTTGCCAAACTGGCTAAGAAGCTTTTAGAGAAGGGTCTTACACCGAATCAGCTAACTCTGCTTGCCTTGTTTGTCGGCTTATTGAGCGGACTTAGTTTGTTATTTAAGTGGTCTTTCCTATCCTTCCTCTTACTCTGGCTTTCCGGCCTTTTCGACGTACTCGACGGTGAAATGGCCAGACAATCCGGCAAGGCCAGCCTTTGGGGAGCCCAGCTAGATGTCATTTGCGACCGGCTTGTTGAACTCGGTATTTTTTGGGCCCTGGCAATAAACCATCCGCAGGCCAGGATGCCCTTATTGGTTCTAGTATCCTGCATCTTGATATCCATGACCGTTTTTTTGACGACCGCCATGTACACGGAAAAAATTAAAACAGAGTTTACGAAAAGGATCCACAAGGAGGCAAGAGTAAAAGGAAAACAGAAGAGTTTTTACTATCAGGCCGGATTAATGGAACGCACGGAAGGCTTTATCGCTTCCAGTTTCATGATTCTTTTCCCCCGCCGGCTCCTCTTCTTTACTTGGCTCTACGCCGCTCTCATTCTTATCACTATCGTCCAAAGGCTAATGGAGGCAAAACGCATCTTTAGCTTGGTAAATAAAAATGCATCATAGAAGGAGAAAGAAGAATAATGAAGAATGTATGTAAAATTTTTGTATCCCTGCTTCTTGTAAGCGCCCTTTTCTTCCCCGCCTTTTTCGTTAAGGCAGAAGGAAAAGAATTAGACTTTTCCGATTGGGAAGCTGTCTTAGAGGCTGCTAATGGCACAGAAGTGAGCTTTTACGGTTGGGGCGGGAGCGATTTAACCAATGACTGGATTGATAGTCATCTGGCCCCCTACGCCAAAGAGCATTATGGCATTACGGTAAATCGCGTCCCTATGGACATCGATTTAATCTTAAATAAATTGGCTAGTGAGAAGTCCGCAGAAAAAGAAGAGAGCTATATTGACCTCATCTGGATTAACGGAGAAAACTTTGCCACGGCAAAAGACAACGAATTTTTATTCGGTCCCTTCTGTGACTTTCTGCCCAACTTCAATAATTTTATCGATGCAGAAGATGAGGAAGTGACCGTTGACTTCGGGGTAGATGTAGAGGGCTATGAAGCTCCCTACTCCAAGGCTCAGCTTGTATTTATCTATGATTCGGAACGTTGCGACTTGCCCTTTGAGTCAGCTGATGAACTGCTTGAATTCTGCAAGGAAAATCCCGGCCAATTTACCTATCAGGCCCTGCCCGGCTTTACCGGCAGCGCCTTTGTCCGCAATCTAATTGCTGAAGTCTTGGATGAGGAAGACTATGAAAAATTAGCCGAGCTTGATAAAGAGGTTGGGCTTGAAGAAGTGGAAGAACTCATACAGCCGGCTATCGATTTCCTTCTTGAACTTAAACCCTACCTCTGGGAAAAGGGCGAAACCTATCCGGCAACAACAGCTGAAATTAATAACATGTTCATGGATGGGCAATTGTTGGTGCATATGAGCTATGACGCCTACTACATTTCTGCTATGGTTGAGCAAGAGCAATATCCTGAAAGTGCCAGAAGCTTTGTCTTTGAAAAGGGTACTGTGGGGAACACCAACTATATCGCCATTGGGGCCAACAGCAAAAATATTGCCGGCGCTCTTTGCCTGGCCGATGCTATCCTCTCGCCCGAAATGCAGGCCTCAAAAATGGACCCGGCCATTTGGGGAACCCTCCCGGTTCTTGATATGGAGAAGGTTCAAGAGTACGACGAAGAGCAGGCAGATGATAAGGACGATGAGGATCTTGAAATCGCAAAACAGATGAATTTCTTCAAGGAGGTCAGCCTCGGTAAAGGCGGCATCGCCCCTGAGGAACTTTTGGCCAAGCGGATTGTTGAGCTTCCCGCCCACCTTGTCCCCCTTATTGAAGAAATTTGGTTGGCTAATGTCCCCGGAAAATAAGTAAGTAAAGCCTTTTAACCCCTTTGCTATGCTCTAAGGATGTCGCCTATGAAAAAGCCTAAGAAGCTATTAGTGATTAGTTTAGTATTACCGGCATTTTTGCTGGTAATACTACTTTTCCTGGGACTTTTTGACGGCTTATTACAAAGTCTCGGCTACTTCCCCGGTATCGGCCTCAGCGATATTAGCTTGGCCAATTATCGAAGTGTCCTCCAAGATTCAGCCTTTTGGGCCAGCCTCGGCTACTCTTTCTACCTGGCCATCCTTTCTGCTTCCCTGTCTGTCATCTTGGGGATCTGCCTTAGCTATCTTACGGTAAGACTAGGCAAGGCAAAAAGCTTGTTTTTGCGTTTGCCGGTAGCTATTCCCCACATTGTGGTGGCCTTTATGGTTACTTCTTTAATTTCACAAACGGGCTTTTTATCCAGGCTTCTGGGTCAGCTTGGCCTCCTTACCCACCCCAACGATTTCCCCCTGCTTGTACACGATACCGCCGGCAAGGGAATCATTTTTGCCTATATCTTTAAACAGGTTCCCTATGTCCTTTCTGTTCTGGCCTTGCTGATGGAGAAATATGACAGCGACTATGCCGGGGTTGCCCGAACACTTGGGGCCAATGAGCGCCAGGCCTTTTGGCAGGTCACCCTCCCCTTAGCGGGACCCACGATTTTCACTGCCTTTTTAGTTCTTTTTGCCTATGACTTCGGCGCCTATGAGTTACCGCATTTACTTGGAGCAACCCTACCCGAACCTCTTGCTATTCGGGCCCATAAGGAGTTCTTTAAACCGGATTTAGCCAACCGGCCACGGGCTATGGCCTATACCCTGCTCCTTGCGGCCAGCGGCTTAGCCCTTATTTTCCTTTACCAATTCGCCTTCCGCCTATTAAGCAAAAGTGCCGGCCCGCAAGAGGCTAAAGACCGGAGCTGACAATGTTTGAAAAATCTTTATTTATAAAAAAGCTACTTTATATCCTGGCTGTCTGCCTCTTACTTTTCGGGCTCTTATCCCTACTTGCCTATGCTTTTATGACCCGCTGGCCCTGGCCCCGAATGTTTAGCACTAACTTAACAACAGAGGCCTTTAAAAAGCTGGCCAAACAGGGGCTTATTCCTATTCTAACGACCAGCATCGGTCTCTCTTTGGCTTGTGCCTTCATCAGCTCCTTTATCGCCTTGGCCTGCTCACGCGCCCTGGCCTTTGAACACTTTTGGGGCAAAAAATTTTTCCGCCTCCTGCTATGGGGACCCTTACTAATTCCCGCCACTTCCTACTTTATCGGTCTGGAATCACTTTTTACAAAATGGGGGATTGCCGACAGTGTCTTAGGAGTTATGCTCTCACACTGTATCGTTATTTTACCCTACGCCGTCTTCAGCTTGGAAAATGCATGGCGAGCCATCGGGCGGCAATTTGAAGAGCAGGCCTGTTCACTTGGTGCCAGCCCCCGGCGGGCCTTTTTCGAAGTGGCCTTGCCCCTCATCTCACCGGCCCTTGTCGCGACAATCGGCCTTGGCTTTGTCATATCTTTTGGCCAATATTTTCTCACACTGATGATTGGAGGCGGCCAGGTAAAAACCTTTGCCATTTTTGCTGTTCCTTATATGGAGGGGGACAGCCGGATGCTGGCTGCAGCTAGTTCTCTACTCTTTATTCTAATTTGCGGGGCCACATATTTACTCTGCCTTTACCTGTTGCAAAAGGCCTTCTATGACAAAGAAAAAGGCTTTGAGTAGAGGGGGAGGATAGGGTGGATAAGAAATGGCATATGGAGGTGCATATGGAGGAGATGAGCATGAATACTAGCAGCATTAGCTTTAAGAAGGCCAGCCTTGGCTACGGCAAGAAAGCTGTCGTGAAGGACCTACACTTGGATATAAGGGGGGGTGAATTTTTCTCTTTACTGGGAAAATCCGGCAGTGGAAAGTCTACCGTAATAAAAACTATCGCCGGCCTGCTTCCCTTGCTATCCGGCACACTCAAGTTCAATGGTCTTCCTGCCGATAGGCTCCCTCCTGAGGAGAGAAATGCCCCCCTCCTCTTTCAAGACCTACGCCTTTTTCCCCATATGAATGTGCAGGACAATATGGCCTTTGGCTTAAAGATGAGAGGGGTCGGTAAAGAAGAGCGCTATGAAGCTGTGGCCACTATGCTGGAAAAGCTGGGCTTACCCTCCTATGCAAAACGGCGCATTAATGAACTTTCCGGCGGTGAACAGCAACGAATCGCCTTGGCTAGGGCTGTCTTAACCAGGCCGCAAATTTTACTCTTGGATGAACCTTTTTCCAGCCTTGACCTGGAATTGAAGCAGGACATGCGGACCCTGGTCCGCAATATGCATCGAGAATATGGCTTTACTTGTGTTTTTGTTACCCACGACCTAGGCGAAGCCCTCAGTTTATCTGACCGGCTGGCTATTATGGATAAGGGAAAACTGCTCTTCTCCGGGGAATGCCGGCAAATCTTTGAAGACTCTTCTGCAGAAAGCTACATCCGTCCCTGGCTTAAAGAAGTGGAACTATGGAAGGGCTATTTTTAAGGACTATGCCTCCTTCAGCCTTATCTTCCATTCTAATCTTTTTTCTTTTTTTCCCGCTTCAGCGCCTGGGAAATCATTAGTTTAATGCGGTTCAACTGGTTGACTTCACTGGCACCCGGATCATAGTCTACCGGTACAATATTGGCCTCCGGGTACTGCCGCCTGACTTCCTTAATCATCCCTTTTCCCACAACATGGTTGGGCAGGCAGGCAAAGGGCTGGGCACAGATAATATTAGGGGCCCCGTCTTTGATTAATTCCACCATCTCCGCTGTCAGGAACCAGCCCTCACCCGTGGCATGCCCGAGCTTCAAAATATTTTTTGCCCCCTTGGCCAGTTCAAAAATGTTGGACAAGGGGCGGAAGCGCTTACTCTTTTCCAACCGCTTACGGATGGGGCGGCGGAAAAATTCCAGTAAAGAAATAGCCATTCTGGAAACAAAGGCCACCAGCTTACTCTTGCCTAGTTCTTTCGCCCCCCAAATGGTGTTATAGCTGCAATAGAGGAAAAAGTCGATTAGGTTGGGGACAACCGCTTCGCAGCCCTCTTCTTCAATCACATCAACCACATTATTGTTGGCATCCGGATGGAATTTCACCAGGATTTCTCCAACAATTCCCACCCGAGGTTTACGGGGGATATCTTTTATGGGGAAGTCTTCAAAGGCATCGACAATATCATTGACAAGATTCTTATACTTATATTTTTTGGGATTTTTCCGGAAAAACTCTTTTACTTCTTCCATCCAATATTCTTTCAAACGGTTGGCCGACCCGGCTTCCACTTCATAGGGACGCACACGGGTAAGCACACTGTCTAAAAGGTCACCAAAAATCGCTGCTTGCAAGATTTTTTTCATTTCCGGCAAGGAAAGCTCAACACCGGGATTGGACTCAATCCCTTGTACCGAGATGGAAATAACCGGAACCTGCGGGAAACCTGCAGCCTTCAGGCCTCTTCGGAGGAAGGCCACATAGTTTGTCGCCCGGCAACCACCCCCGGTTTGGGTGATGATGACCGCTGTCTTGTCCGGGTCATAGGCTCCGCTTACCAGGGCATTGATTAATTGACCGATGACAATGATGGAGGGATAGCAGGCATCGTTATTGACATAGCGAAGCCCACACTCAATATCGTCCGAACTGACATTCGGTAAAAGCCTCAGTTTGAGCTTTGATTCTTCAAGGGCAGCCTCTATCAACTCGAAGTGGGTCGGGGCCATTTGCGGGGCAAGAATGGTATAGTCGGCTTGCATTTCTTTTGTAAACATTACCCTTTCTTCCAGATAGGAGGCTTTGCCGTTTGGCCCATCCTGTTCCTTCTCTGCTTCAGCCGAGCACTTGGCCATATAATAGGCCATTCTGGAACACTCTTCCGGCGAACATTCCGCCAGGGAGCAGCTTTCCCCTAAACAGGCTGTTTCAGCACGGCCCTGCTCCGGACGGCTTGTTTTCTCCTGACCCGCTTCTTCCCTTTCTTTGATAGCAGCAAGCAAGGAGCGTAGGCGTATCCTGGCTGCACCAAGGTTAGATATTTCATCAATTTTCAGGCAGGTATAGATTTTGCCTTCCGCACTTAAAATCTCTTGAACCTGGTCGGTCGTTACCGCATCAAGGCCGCAACCGAAAGAGTTTAACTGAACCAGTTCCAGTTCATCTTCCCGGGCAACAAAGGCTGCTGCTTCGTAGAGTCTGGCATGGTAGGTCCACTGGTCAACAACCCGAATGGGGCGGTCCAGGATACCCTCACGGGCCACGGAATCCTCGGAAAGTACGCCAAGCCCCAAACTATTAATTAATTGCGGTATGCCGTGGTTGATTTCCGGGTCAACATGGTAGGGACGCCCGGCAAGAACAATCCCCTTTCTATTGTGGTTTTTCAGCCATTCGCGGGCACGGTCTCCCTCTTTCAGGATGTCCTCTTTATATATTCGGCGTTCTTCATAGGCTTTTTCTGCTGCCTCTCTGATTTCTGATTTGTGAACGCCAAAATCCTTCAGTTCGCGGTACATGATGTCAACTAAGCGTGCTTGCTTATCAAAGGTTACAAAGGGATTGATTAAGCGTACATGCTCAGCAAGTAAGGACTCCACATTTTTTTCTATAACTTCCGGATATGAGACCACAATCGGGCAGTTAAAGTGGTTGTCACTTGACTCATATTCTTTAATTTCGTGGGTTAGCGAGGGGTAAAAAATGGTTTTTATACCACGCTCAACCAAGTCTTCAATATGTCCGTTAACTAATTTTGCCGGATAGCAGATACTCTCGCTGGGAATGGACTCCATCCCCTTAGCATAGAGCTCATGACTCGAGTGGGAAGACAGTTGGACGGAAAAACCCAACGAAGTGAAGAAGCTGAACCAGAAGGGGTAGTTCTCATACATATTCAACACACGCGGGATGCCAATAACTCCGCGCTTTGCCTCTTCCTCTTTTAGAGGCTTATAATACTTAAAGGTCCGCTCATATTTATATTCATAGAGATTGGGCAGTTCAACAACTTCCCCCCTATTAGCGCCACCACCACGTTCACAGCGGTTGCCGGAAATATAACGGCTACCGTCCGCGAAACGGGAAATGGTCAATTTGCAATTGTTGCCACAAAGGCCGCAGTGGGCAAAACCGGTCTCCATGGCAAATTCCGCCAACTCTTGCGGGCTGAGGATAGAGCTCGGACTTTTGCCATCCCAGGCATTTTGTGCTGTCAGGGCTGCCCCAAAAGCCCCCATTAAGCCGGAAATGTTAGGACGGATTACTTCTCTGCCCATAATTTCTTCAAAACAACGTAAAACAGAATCGTTTAAAAAAGTACCGCCTTGGACAACAACTTTCCGGCCTAATTTTTTAGGATCATTGATTTTAATGACCTTATACAAGGCATTTCTTACAACCGAATAGGACAAGCCGGCAGAAATGTCACCGACACTCGCTCCTTCTTTCTGGGCCTGTTTCACCTTGGAATTCATAAAGACGGTACACCTTGTACCAAGGTCAACAGGATTTTTAGCCGTAAGGGCTGCCCTGGCAAAATCAGGCACTTCCATACCCAGAGAGTGGGCAAAGGTTTGGATAAAGGAGCCACAGCCGGAAGAACAAGCCTCATTCAGCATAATATTGTGGATGACGCCATCACGAATCTGAATACACTTCATATCCTGGCCGCCAATATCCACGATAAAGTCGACGTCAGGCTGGAAGAATCGCGCCCCACGATAATGGGCCATGGTTTCAATAACCCCGCCATCCAAGTGTAAGGCTGCCTGAATCAAGGCTTCCCCGTATCCGGTAACATAGGCGGAGGCAATGAAGGCCTCTTCCGGCAAGCTTTGATAAATATCTTTCAAGATACGAACACTGCTATTTACAGGACTTCCCAAGTTTGACCCATAGCTTGAATAGTAAATTTCCCCTTCTTTGTCCAAAAGCACCGCCTTAGTCGTCGTACTCCCGGCATCAATCCCCAGAAAGGCAGGGCCTCTGAGTTCTTCGATATCGTGTTGGGGAACACTGGCCTTGGCATGCCTGGCACGGAAGGCCTCTGCCTCTTCTTCACCGGAAAACAAGGGGGGGACATGGGAAACACTCTCACCCAGGTCAAGGTCCCGGCTTAAAATTCCCTGTATCTCCGCCAGATCAACAATACGAGACTCCCCGCTGAGCATGGCCGCCCCTCTGGCCACAACGAGTTGGGCGTGGTCAGGCAGGGTAAAGGATTCTGCCTGTGCACCAAGCGTACGTCTAAAGGCTTCCCTTAATTCAGAAAGAAAATATAGGGGACCACCCAAAAAAACAATATTCCCCGTAATAGAGCGCCCCTGGGCCAAGGCGGTAATACTTTGGGTGACGACTGCCTGCAAAACAGAAGCAGCAAGGTCTTCCTTAGGGGCCCCTTCATTTAAAAGAGGCTGCAAATCAGACTTGGCAAAAACCCCGCAACGGGAGGCAATGGAATACAAATTGTCATATTCTTTCGCCAATTCATTGAGACCTGCGGCATCCGTATTCATAAGCTGGGCCATCTGGTCAATGAAAGAACCGGTACCACCGGCACAGGCCCCATTCATCCGCTGTTCCGGATGCGGCTTCAAAAAGGTAATTTTAGCATCCTCACCACCAAGCTCGATGATAACATCGGTTTGCGGATAGTAGCTTTCAATATATTCTGTCTGCGCAATAACTTCTTGTACGAAAGGGACATCCAACAACTCGGCCACCTTCATACCGCCCGAGCCGGTAAGGGCCAATTTAAATTTACCCCCGGGAATAGCTGCATCAAGCTTTCGAAAGGCTTCGGCCAGGGCTTGGCGAATGTCTGAATGGTGACGCTCGTACGTCTTATAAATGACGTCTTCATCTTCCAGTACGACCAATTTAATCGTTGTCGATCCGATATCGAGACCGAGGCGAAAGAATGCTTCCCTATTATTTTTTGTCATTAATAGCCTACCCTTGATTAATTATATTTTCCTACGTCTTCTCAAGTATGCTAATCTCAATTATACCACCCTTTTAGGAACTCAGCTTGGGAATATGACCACTTACCGGGCCCGCTTCTTCCTTTGCCGGCAGTCCCTTTTGTAAAGTAAGAAAACTTGTCAGAAGCCTCCCTGCCGGAAGACATCCGAAGATATATTTTGCTACTTTTTCCTTAGATGGGTTCCCAATAGAATTAGAACCATAGTAGCACTTAATCAATAAGTTTTCCACTTGATAATTATTTGCATTAAGCGTATTATAATTTAGTCACCGGGCCGGCAGCCCGAATAAGAAGAGGGAATGAAAACTATGACAAAAAGAAATACTATCCAAAAGTCACTTATTGTGGAGAGTCTGCATAAATTAGACCATCCGACAGCAGAAGAAATTTGGCAAGATATCAGTGCGAAAATTCCCTCCATAAGTCTCACCACGGTATATCGCAACCTGAAGCAAATGGTAGAGGATAACAGTATCCTCGCTGTTACAGTCGACAAAGGAGCCATAAAATATGACAGCGAAATCCACCCGCATGCCCATTTTTATTGCCTATCCTGCGGCAAAATCGTCGATATCCCGCCCAGCGGATTTGTCCCGAAAATACCGGAGGGCTTTTTAGAAGAGGTTGAGATTACAAAAACTGAGCTTTTATTAAGCGGCTACTGCGCCGAATGTAAGATAAAAGAAAAAAACTAAGGAGAGAATTAGAATGAAAGATCTTAAAGGAACAAAAACCGAAAAGAATTTGCAAGAAGCTTTTTCCGGTGAATCTCAGGCCCATACAAAGTATTTGTATTATGCTTCTGAAGCACGCAAGAATGGCTATCAGCAAATCGCCGCTATTTTTGAAGAAACAGCAAGAAACGAAAAACAGCACGCCAAACAATGGTTCAAATATTTACATGGCGGCGAAGTACCCGAAACATCTCAAAACTTGCTGGATGCAGCAGATGGTGAAAACTTCGAATGGACAGATATGTATAAGCGTATGGCCGAAGAAGCTGATGAAGAAGGCTTCCCCCAAATTGCTACCCATTTCCGCTTAGTCGCCGCTGTTGAAAAACATCACGAAGAGCGTTACAGACAATTACGTCAAAATATTGAAGATGGTACTGTTTTCTCCCGTGAAGAGGGTACCGTCTGGAAGTGTCGCGAATGTGGCCATGTGGTCGTTGGTCAAGCACCTCCGCAAATTTGCCCTGTTTGCAAACACGCCCAAGCCTACTTTGAAATTGAAGCAAGAAACTTCTAAGCTTGCCCTTTCAATACATCATTTCATAGTAAAACCCCTCCACCCATACTTGGATAGAGGGGTTTCTTATTATTTGGCCGGTTCGATACAATCTTTCACTTCCACTGCTTGACCGGCTATGTCCGCTTTGTTCTCTTGGATTTAGACTGTCCACTTTAGCTTAGGGCTAAACCCTAGTCGTCCCAGTCGTCATCATCGTCGTCATCGTCCCAGTCGTCCCAGTCATCGTCATCGTCATCGTCCCAGTCGTCCCAGTCATCGTCATCGTCCCAGTCATCCCAGTCGTCGTCATCGTCGTCATCATCCCAGTCGTCCCAGTCGTCATCATCATCGTCCCAGTCATCCCAGTCGTCATCCCAGTCGTCCCAGTCATCATCATCGTCGTCATCGTCCCAGTCGTCGAAGTAGTCTTCAAAACGATCGTCTCCGTAGAGATTTTCGTAGTAGTCTTCGAGGTCATCCAGGTAGTCGTCGAAGTCATCATAGTAGTTGTCAAAACCATAGTAGTCTTCGAATAAATCATCCAGATCATCCAGGTCGCGGAAGGGCAAGGCCAGGGTTTTTCTGGCCAGGTCATCTTGTGCCAGGTTCACACCAAAGAAGTCATCATAGAGTGCCGCCATGTGCCTGCCATAAGGCTCTTTATAGTGCTCAGGATAGGCTACTTTGCCCAACCATTCGAGGCCGACAAGGCTGTTTGGAGACTTTGACGTTGTCAAAATGCTCTGGGGAACATTAGGTACCAAGAAGACGTCATCGTTAGCAAAAGCTTTCAGCTGCTTCCACTCATCCGAATTTCTCATAGCCTTGAGGGCATGGGGATTGTCTACTAAGATAATATCCGGATCAAGTTCCAGTAAGTCATCAAAATCAACATCAATTAAATCGTCATAATCATCATATAGGTCATCGTCGTCATCGCCATATACACCAAGGGCCCGACGGTCGATGTCCTGGTTAATAGCTGTAATTTCTTCGATAACATCAACAATGGCTTCAAAAATATCGTCATCATACTTGTCATCATTCGGTACGTGTAAATCATACAAGTATTCGTTCAATTCACCTTCCAAGTCGCGAATCTCATCACGAAGCTCATCCCTGTAGATTTGTACTCTTCTTGCTTCATCTTCACCAAGTGTGTCCAGGCGCTCATTAAGGCCGGCTAAACGTTGGTTTAAAATATTTTGGCTTTCTGCAAGGCGCTGTAAATAGCTCTCATCAAGCCCAAGCTCCGCCCCTTGTTTGGCAATATCAGCAAAATTCTTATCCATGTTCGCCATATGAGTATCAAGGTCACCTACATCAGAAGAGCTTCCTAATACATTCTTAAGGGGAACCATTTCTAATAGAGTATTTTTCTCAGAATTCGGAGGGATGGTCATTTTACCGTCTTTACCTTTTGCCCAATAAACAGTCAAGGGTTCTTTTTCACTACGGGCAAACTCAGCACGGGTGGATTCCGTACGGTTTAAAATATCTTTGCTTTGTGCCTTGATACGGTTGAGGCGCTCGGAAGGACCAAGCAATTCTTCAACTTTATCCAGGCTATCCTCTGTCGATGTAACAGAAAATTCTAAAAATACGACAGGAACTTGCAAGAGACTCTCAATCGTCCTGATTTCTGCCCGAATATCATCGTCCCTTTCACCACTAAAGATAATTAATTGAGGGCTGCTGGCTAAGAGGGCTTGGATATCAACATCCAGGTCACTATCCTCCAAATCGCCAAAAACCGGCAAATTCATCAGGGCGGGGTCGGCTGAGGCACTCATTCCCTTGGGGAAAGGTTCGGCCAGTCCTACCAGCTTTTCCGGTGCCAGGGTATACATTAAGGCTTGTGATAATTTGCCGCCCGGCACGATACGTTCAATATTTTGAGGTATGGTTACTTCTCTACCAAGCGAGTCGGTAAATACTCTTGTTCCCTGTTGGCTCTGTGCTCGCACAGTTTGAGTTTGAACAGAGAGCATGGTCGGTAGAGCGAATAAACCAACTAACATAATAAGGGTTAGTATTTTTGCAATATTTGCAAGATAGTTTTTTCTAGAGTTATACATAAACTTCTCCTTCCTGAAAGACAATTGTCTTTTCCAAACTAATTCATGTTACGGCTATCATCTTACGCTAAATTTGTGACCTGAATCAGAAAAGATTTAACAATTTTGGCAAGCTTTGTGAAAAAATATGGCTTATTTATTGCAAATTAGCCTTTTTCCTGTATTTAAGAAATAGAAAAGAGCAAATAGATTGAAGTTAAGAGCCAGGATGCGGGATGAGAAGAAGGACTAACAAGCCAGCACCATAAATAAGGCTTTCTCCCGGGGAAAGCCCGACAAAGGAAGTATCGGCAAGAGCGCAGAAGGCCTAAAACCGAGCACCTGAAAATAGGTAAGGCGAAAATCAGCAAGTACTTCCAAACGACCCCTGTTGCTACTTGTCAAGGACTTTTTAATCAGTTTTATTATTTTTTTTATTATTTTCGTGTTCCATTTCTCGAAGCATAATTCTTTTCAGCTTGTCTTGCATTGTTTCGGTAGCATTTTCATTAAAGTGAACGATGACCTCATAAGTGGCTTTCCCGCTTTTCTTAGTGGTCTTTATTCCTGTATTCTGTTCTTTTTTATTTTCTTGCATATTGTTTCCTCCTGTTTTTTGTGCAATAAAAAAGCGATCGGGATTTTTCCTAATCGCTTTGACTCAAATCTTATTCAGTTTGTCAGACAGTTTTCGATGGGTGGTTTGGTTTGGCTACTCAGTCAATTTTCTTTTTTTCTCATCAATATAATTTTCTATTGATAAATACTCTTTATTCAATTCATTACGCAGTTCTTCTTCTGTCGGTAAATATAATTTATATTTGGATGCAAATATTTGTTTTTCATCTTCAGGCAAAGTGTATTTAACTACCGAATCGCTTTTATCGGCACACAAAATAATTCCTATCGGAGGATTATCTCCCTCATTCATCATTTCTCTTTCATAATAATGAACATACATCTGCATTTGTCCTAAATCTTGGTGTGTTAAATCTCCGATCTTCAAATCTATTAAAACAAAGCACTTTAAAATATAGTTGTAGAAAACGAGGTCAATCCTGAAATGCCTTCCGTCAAAGGTAAATCTTTTCTGCCTTGCAACAAAGGAAAAGCCTCTGCCTAATTCCAAAAGAAACTTCTGCAAATGAGTTATTAAGGCTTGTTCCAAATCGCTTTCATAAAAATCGGTATTTGGCTCTAAACCTAAAAATTCCAACACATACGGATCTCTTATGATGTCTTCCGGAGTCTTACTTTTCTCTAATTTCAGTATCTCTTTTGATACTTCTTCTTTATTTTGACTTGATAAAAGTCTTTCATAGAAAAAGCTGTTTATTTGTCTGTCAAGTTGTCTCGTACTCCAATTGGATTTTATAGCTTCTTCTAAATAAAAATTCCTTGCATTTTCGTTTTCTACACGCATCAAACTGCGATAATGTGTCCAGCTCAATTCGCCACGCAGTGCGTGACCATTTGGAAATGTAAGATAAAATTGACGCATATATTTTAAATTTGTAACTGTAAATCCTTTACCGAAGTCTTTGGTCATTTGCTTCGATAATTCTTTAATTAATCCTTGCCCGTATTCTGCTGTATCCTTGCCACCTTGTTCCTCGATGATTTTTTTACCTATATTCCAATATGCCTCAACCATAGCAAAGTTTGCTGTGGTATAAACTTTATTTCTTGCATTTATCAATATGTTTTTTATTTCATTATAAAAATTACTTTCCATAGTCAAATCTCCTATAACTTTCTATATTTTTCTACTCCGCCTTCGTCTTTTCCTATGTGTTCGACATTTTTAACCAATCCGTTTTTAACATTCTCATAAAACCATCTACCAATCAAAGCCGGTGGGGTTGAGATGATATCTCGTAAGACAAATTCGCTGTTTTTAGGTAATTTCCCTATTTTTTCTAATAGCTTTTTATATAGGTCGGCATAGCCTGTATTTTCATTTAAGCTGCTACACTTGCAATATACACTAACACTGGGATAATTGCCCTCTATAGCTTTTTCAATTTTCAAGGTTCTATTTTATTTTTTTACTTTCTGTTAGCTACTAAAATCTTTTTATTTCTTTGTTGACTTTTTATAGCTGGTCTTCCTAATACCAAGTATTTGAGTCTGTATAGTGATACCAACTGTTGTTTTTGAGTTTGACACAGAGGATACCGTCTTCATCAATCCATACTTTTCTGATATCTATGCCGTCTTTGTAATCATTGCCGACTGCGTTTCTGTGTTTTTCGTTGGTCTTAACCATGGTGTCGATTTGCTGTTCTGTTAGTTGTTCTAGCCTTTAATCATGTGAAGCACCTCCTGAGCATAAAAAAATTAAGGTTAACATTCTTAAACTGATTAAGTGTTCTCCTTAATTCTATAACTCCCTCAGCTAAATTATGTACCTTACCAAGATTTCCACAACATACTTAGCTTCTTTAGTATTTTCATAGCAGGACTTGCTTTTTTGCGATAATAGCAATCCAAGGCTTGGAAAGATGACGGTTACTTTGACAGATGACAAAGCCGGCGGCTTCCAGAGCCTCTTCAATCCGGTCTGCCCTATAGCTCCTCATGCCGTCGATAATTTTCTCAAACCTTAGGGCAGCCGGATTTGTCCCATCCGATTCGTTCACAATCATAAAGATTCCGCCCGGCTTCAATAGCTTGGCTACCTCGGCAAAACAAGACTCAAGCCCTGGCCAGAAATACACCGTCTCGAAAGCAGTCGCAAGATCATATTTTTCTTCTTCCAGCAAAAGGTTAGACACATCACCTTCCTGCACGCTACACCTTCCGGCAGCAATTGCGGACTTGTTATACTCCCGAGTCTTTTCTACACAGAGAGGTGAGTAATCTATAGCGGTCAGGTGAGCCTCCGGATAAATTCTTAGTAACTCACCGGCATTCCTGCCTCCGCCACAGCCCAGGTCCACAATCTCTGAAGGTGAAATATTATCCAAGAAGGACATGCCCCAATCGGCAAGTTTTGCATGTCCGAAATTCATACCTTTAAGCATCATTTTCCCAAGAAAGCCCTCGGGCTTCCTGGTTTGGTTAAGGATTTTTTTCAACAAACCCATAGAACATCCTCCTCTTTTTTTAGTTAATCCACGCAGATATCACGACTTGTAGGGAAAAGAGCACCGACAATACCCCAAGCCTATCGTCCTGCAAGCGGCAGAATCATTAGCCCAGCAACGTTAGTTAGTCTACGCTAACTAACGTTGCTAGTATAGCACATTCTTCATTTTTCACAATAAGCTAATTCCATCCTTCTTTCACTAGCATAAAGATGCAAAATCCTTTGAAGGTATAACACAGGATATAATTAAATTTTCAAGGGATAAACTGAAATATCAGGACAGCTTCTTCTGATATCTTTCCAGCAATATCCAAAATGCTGCAAAGGTTATCAGCGAGCCAACGCCCATATTACCCATTCTAACGGCGTTAACAAGTTTGCTATTCGGTGCCGCCAGAGCCAATGTATTTAAAAGAATTTTCCCTGATAAAGGATTAAATATAGCTGCCCACTTGGGGAAAATTGTTTTTCCCTTGAATATCGGAATGGCCATGGCAATGCTCATCGACAAATAGATAAGGATAAATACTAGTGAAAAAGGAAGCAGCAAGTACAGGGAAAAATCGGTAATACTCTGAGGTATCTGCCTAAGGCTGGCTGTATTTTCCATTTTGCACAAAAACATGGCGGCAACACATAAAACGTGCACGCTTCCTCCGCCAAAGGCACAAGCTCTTGCGCCAATTTCTGTAACTTTGCCACAAGGGGTATACCCGCTTTTCGAGACAATTTCCGCAATTGCCTTAAGCCCATAATATTGTAGCGGTATGAAAATAGCACCAAATAATACCCCGCTTGCCATTTGCAACAAAGACAAGTTACCACTGCCCAAAATGAGATCTAAAAGTTTGTTTCCGCTTTCAGGATATATCACCCAGCCTAGAGGCATTTCTCCAAGCACTATCGTAATAAAGGAACTTATCATTCCGATTTTCAGCATTTTTCGCCATCTTGTATATTCCATCATCTATATCCTTGCCTCCAAAATATTATATACCATATATTGGGTATGATAAAAATATTCCCCCCTCTCCGGGAAATTGTCTCCCACCGGAAACATCGCCCCTTTAGCCACTTTTCAAAATACTGAGAAAAGTCTATTATTAGAGTACCCCCAAGGGAGTTTTTGCTGTGGGCAAAAGTAGGTCCAAGAAGGGCTCCCCTTTATTATCTTGAGGAGGAAAGTATGCATTCTCGTGTTGCTATTTTGATGGGTTCAAGATCAGATCTTGAGGCCATGTCTGAGGCATTCCGTATTTTGAAAGAATTTGATGTCGAATTTGAGGCTTATGCCATGTCTGCCCACCGGACAGCCGATGCGGTTAGTGAATATGTAAAAGACCTGGAAAAATGCCGCGAGGCATACCGGTGGCGACCTTTGCCGTGGGTGGAACCGGTGCCTATAACGCGGGCCTCTTTGCTATTCATATCATGAGCGTCAGCGATGAGACTCTGGCTCAAAAACTAAAAGCATTTCGCGCAAATCAAACGCAAAGCGTTTTAGACCGGGCGGAAATTAAGCCGGAAGATTGGGAGTAAATATGAACAAACGATACTTTATCAGGTTAAATGAAGCTTTTCGTCAAAAGGAAAGCCTGCTCTTGGAAGAAATCAGAACTACTTTTCCACAGCTTGAGCTTGGTGAAATTAATATATTTACCGTATTCGATGTATTTAATATTAGTGAGGAAGAAGCCCTTCTTCTTGAAGAAAAAGTTTTCACTGTAACCGGGAATAATACCGTCTACAGAGCGGAAGACTTGGGTCCATTAGTACTCAAGTCTTATTTTTTGGGTATAGAGCCGGTCGACGGACAGTTTGACCAAAGGGCGGACATCGCTTTGGAAACACTCAAACTCCACGCCCCTTACAGCAAAGCTGTGATAAAAAGTGCCGACCTCTATCTTTTCCCCTTAATGGAAAATGGTTCCCACAATAACTACGAGATTATCCGCTCCTTCCTCTTGAATCCTATTGCTGAACAGGAAAAAGATTTTTCCGACCTGGTCCTTCTGGAAGAAGATGAAGCCAGTCCCCTCAAAGACAATGGCGGATTTCTTGAGCTTGACGCTAGCGGCTTGGAGGCTTTCTTAGAAAAAGAGGGACTGGCCATGTCTCCGGATGATATCAAGCTCGTCCAAGAGGAATTTCAAAAAGAAGGGCGGGTTCCGACCGAACTGGAAATGAAAGCCCTGGATACCTACTGGTCAGACCACTGCCGGCACAGCACGTTTAATACGGAAATTACGGCTATAGACAATCAGTCTAAGCGTTACCGAGAAGACTTCTCCCGCTTGCTCCGGCGCTATGAAGAACTCCGCCAACAAAATAAGCGGGGCGACCGCAATCCCAGTTTGATGGAACTGGCCACCATTATCGGCCGGGATATGCGCCGCGAGGGCAGGCTGGATAGACAAGAAGTCTCTGCAGAAATCAATGCCTGCTCCATCTATGTGGATGTGGAAAATCAGGGACAAGATGAGCCCTGGCTCCTCATGTTCAAAAATGAGACCCATAATCATCCTACAGAAATGGAGCCTTTCGGAGGAGCAGGAACCTGCCTGGGCGGAGCCATTCGTGACCCTCTTTCCGGCCGGGCCCATGTCTATCAAGCCCTACGCATTTCAGGGGCCGGAGACATCAATACGCCTTATGAAGAAACCAGGGCAGGCAAGCTTCCCCAAGCCTATATCAGTAAGACAGCAGCCAGGGGCTATAGCGACTACTCCAATCAAATCGGGGTAGCCGGGACAAGCGTTCGGGAAATCACCCATCCCGGTTATGTGGCCAAGCGCATGGAGCTTGGGGCAGTCGTTGCCGCCACACCCCTGGACAATGTCCTGCGGGCTGAACCGGAACTTGGTGATGTCGTCATCCTGGTCGGAGGAAAAACCGGCCGCGACGGCATTGGTGGGGCAACCGGCTCCTCCAAAGCTCAGGATATCGATTCCCACAAGCATTCCGGGGCAGAGGTGCAAAAGGGCAATCCCCCTGTCGAAGGAGCCATCATGCGCCTTTTCCGCAAACCGGAAGTGGCCAAGACCATCCGCCGCTGTAATGACTTCGGGGCAGGCGGCGTCTCTGTTGCCGTAGGCGAACTTGCCGACAGCCTGGATATCCATTTGGACAAGGTTCCCCTAAAATACCCCGGCCTGAATGCTATGGAAATCGCCATTGCCGAGTCCCAGGAACGCATGGCTGTCCTCCTTGCCCAAAAAGATGAAGAGGCCTTTATCGAGGCCGCTAAGGCTGAAGACCTGGAGGCTGTCCGCATTGCCGAGGTGACGGATTCCGGTCGCCTCCGTATGTTCTTTGAAGAGGAATTGGTCTTCGATCTTTCCCGCAAATTTATTGAAACCAACGGGGCAAGACGTTTCCAAGATATTGTCCTTCGGGATAAACAAATAAAAGAGAATGGGCTAAATGTTAAGCCTGCTTCCCTAGCCGCCAGTACAAAAGACGTTCTCCTGAACCATTTAGCCGAAGCCAACCACGGCAACCAGGAAGGCCTGGCCCAATATTTTGATTCAACAATCGGACGTTCAACTGTCCTCTTGCCCTATGGGGGAAAATACCAAAAGACGGAAGAAATGGCCTCTGTCCAAACCCTGCCGGTCAAAGACGGAACAAGAACCGCTTCCGCTATGACCTACGGTTATTCTCCGACCCTGGCCGATAACTCCCCCTATCTCATGGGGGCCTACTCAGTCATTGAGGCCCTAGCCAAGTTAACAGCCGCCGGCTTTGATTATCAGACCGCCTTCCTGACCAACCAGGAGTTTTTCAAGCGCTTGGATGATGACCGGGAAAAATGGGGGGATGTCTTCCAGGCCCTGCTCGGCCTGATGGAGGCGCAAGACGCCTTCTCCGTAGCAGCAATCGGGGGGAAAGACTCCATGTCCGGAAGCTTCGAAGACCTGGAGGTCCCGGATACTCTGGTTACTTTTGCCGTAAATGTTGGCGATGTATCTTCCGTACTGTCTGCCGCCCTGCCCAATGAACCTCTGGCTATCTATTATCTACCCCACCAAGTGGGTGAAGATTTAAGGCCGAATTACGAGCAGTTAAAGAACAACTTTGCTCTCTTTAACAGCTTGCACCGGGCCGGAAAGCTTCTTGCCGCCTCTACGATACGTCCGGGCGGCCTTGCGGAAACCCTAAGCAAGATGGCTTTGGGTAACCGGGTCGGGCTTGAGCTTACAGCTGAAAGCGCTTCCCTTGATTTCTTTACCACTCCTCTAGGCGGCCTGGTTTTTGCCCTAAAAGAAGGAACTTCCTTGCCTGAAGACATACAAGAAAAGGCCCTGTACCTGGCAAAATCTGTTCCCGGCACCCAAGCGATTCAATGGTTGCCTGAAGTGAAAACCGATTTTTTAGAATTGGACGCCGCTCTTTCTGCCCATCTGGCCAAAGACTATCCGCCCCTTTCCCATAAGGAGCAAGTTGCCCTTCCGGCCTTTGCCGCGAGCCTGGCGGAAACAATTTCAGCCGATAAGACAGAAAACATCAGTAAACTTTCCCCGGATACAGCCGAAGTTTCCGTCCTTATCCCCCAACTTTACGGGGCCAACCACGCCGAAGACTTGGCTGCCGCCTTCCGTGCCGCCGGGGCCAAGGTCGAGATTCTGGTCATCCGCCGGGAAGAGGCAGAAGCCTTCGAAGAAGACACCAAGACCTTCATCACCAAACTGGCTCAAAGCGACATCCTCGCCCTGGGTGGTTCCTATAGCCTGGGCAATTACGCTACAGGAGCCGGCTCCTATCTTGCCGCCTACCTGCTGCGCCGGGATGTCCATGAGGCCATCAGCAACTTTATTCAGGCCAAGAAGCCGGTTCTCGGTATCAATAACGGTTTCCAAGCCCTGGTTTACGCCGGTTTCCTACCAGGGAAAGAGCAGACCTCCTTGTCTTTTGCCCTTAACCCTAAGGGTAGCCACATTTCCCGTATGGTGGCCACCAAGGTCATTAGCAACAAGTCACCCTGGCTTTCCGGATTCAAGCCCGGAGAAATCCACCTCCTGCCTATTTCTCAGCGGGAAGGCCGCCTCATAGTCGAGGAAGAAGAAGCCAAGGGCCTCTTTAACCGAGGGCAGGTCGCCTGCCAGTTTGTGGATGAGGAGGGTAGACCCAGTATGAAGGAGACAGCCAACCCCTCCGGGGCCGCCTATGCCATTGAGGGCCTCCTCAGTGAAGACGGCCTTGTTTTAGGGAAAATGGCCCATTCCGAACGCTATTATGACGGTTTGATGCAAAATATTCCGGGTAACAAAAAACAGGATATCTTTGCCAACATCGTCGGCTATATGAAGAAAAGGGGGTAGGCCCATTGCAACACGAATGTGGAGTTCTTGGTTTATATAATGTTTCCGAACCGGCCCGCAAGGCCTATTTTGGCCTCTACGCCCTACAGCACCGCGGCCAGGAGAGCAGCGGAATCGTAGTTGCCGACGGGGAGAATTTCCGAGGCTATAAGAACTTCGGCCTGGTCCGCCAGGTCTTCTCTGAAGAAAGAATAGCCGCCCTGGATAAAGCTAATAGCAAGCATGCCATCGGGCATGTCCGCTATGCCGGTGAAAAAGACAATGTCTTAAGCAATCTCCAGCCCATGTTTTTCCGTCATTTAAGGGCAGAGTTTGCCCTCTGCAGCAACGGGTCCTTGTTAAATTTCATGGCCCTGAACAGGCAGTTACAAGAGCAGGGGTCAATTTTCCAATCGTCCAGCAACTGTGAAATATTAGCCCACCTTCTGGTGAGGAATAAAAATAATTTTTTGACCGCCCTCAAGGAAGAGTTGCCCAAACTTGTCGGTTCCTACTGCTTTGTCATTATGCGGAAAAACCGCCTCTATGCCATCCGAGATCCCAAAGGCTTTATGCCTCTGGCCCTGGCCAAGCTCGGCGACGGCTATGTCGTGGCTTCTGAATCCTCCGCCTTTGATATCCTCGGTGCCGAATTTATCCGCGATATCGAAGCAGGAGAAATCTTAGAAATCAAGCAGGATGGCG
>JAMNZB010000021.1 GCA_023622515.1 Bacillota bacterium
TATCCTACTTTTCTAAGCTTTATTTCTCAAAGCCCTCGTAGGAAGCTAAGCGTTTGTAGCTGTCATATCTCTCTTGGGCAGCTTCGCTAGCCTTATCAAAGATAGCCTCTACCTCTTCCGCACTATATTTTGTCCGTAAGGAGGTGTAGCGTACTTCTTTGTTCAGGAACTCACGATACTCACGCTTCGGCTCTTTGGAATCTAGGGTAAAGGGATTTTTACCTTCTTCCTTAAGGGCCGGATTATAGCGGTAGAGATGCCAGTAGCCTGTTTCAACAGCATCTTTTTCCCGTTGTTGTGAAATAGCCAATCCGCCACCGCGAATACCATGGTTAATACAGGGCGCATAAGCAATAACGATAGAGGGGCCGGGCCAGGCTTCTGCTTCACGTAAGGCACGTAAAGTCTGGGCTTGGTTCGCTCCCATAGCTATTTGGGCTACATAAACATAACCATAGGTCATAATCATAGCCCCAAGGTCTTTTTTCTTGACGGGCTTACCGCCGGCAGCAAATTCTGCGATAGCCCCAAGCGGTGTCGCTTTAGAGGCTTGTCCCCCGGTATTGGAGTAGACTTCTGTATCCAGGACTAAAACATTAATATCTTCACCGCTTGCCATGACGTGGTCAAGACCGCCATAACCGATGTCGTAAGCCCAGCCGTCCCCGCCAATAATCCAGGAAGAGCGTTTTACCAGGTAATCTTTGTATTGAAGAACCTTTGCGGCTAAATCTTTACCCTCACCCTTATAGGCTTCAACAAGAGCAATTAAGTCGTTTGAGAGCTTCAGCGTATTTTCATTATCGAGATAGCCTTCAAGCCAAGCATCGATAGCGGCATTCAGTTCTGCCTCTGTCGAGACTTTTCGCAGGTCTTCTACATAGGACTTAACACGCTTACGTAACTGTTTTGCGCCCATATGCATACCCAGACCATGCTCAGCGGCATCTTCAAAGAGGGAGTTGGCCCAAGCAGGACCATGACCATCTTGGTTATAGGTATATGGTGTGGAGGGGGCGGAACCGCCGTAAATTGAAGAACAGCCTGTAGCATTGGAAATTTGCATACGGTCTCCGAAGAGTTGGGTGACAAGCTTGACGTAGGGGGTTTCACCACATCCGGCACAAGCACCGGAGAAGCAGAAGAGGGGCTCCTCAAATTGAGAACCCTTAACCGATGCTTTACCCATGGGATTCTCTTTCTTCTCAACAGTTTGTAAGAAATTCCAATTATTTTCTTGGGCGTGATTTTCTTCAAGAGGCTTCATATCCAGAGCTTTTACCGGGCAAACATTGGCACAGGAACCGCAACCGGTACAGTCTAAGGCTGAGCATTGGATAGCATATTTATATTGGCTATAAGGTTTCATGCCATCTTTGAGGGGTAGACTTTCGGGAGCTTTCCCTGCTTCTTCCTCATTCAATAAGAAGGGGCGAATAGCAGCATGAGGGCAAACATAGGAACATTGGTTGCATTGGATACACTTCTCAGAATTCCAAACAGGAATGTTTACGGCAATCCCACGTTTTTCATATTCTGTGGTACCGGCTAACATATGACCGTCTTCGTAGCCCACAAAGGCGGAAACAGGAAGATCATCACCTCGTTGGGCGTTAATGACATCAGCAATATTTCCTACAAAATCAGGAACCTCACGTAATTCTTTTACTTCAAGTTCTGCTTGCTTCCATGCTTCCGGAACATTGATCTTTTTGAAACTTTCAACACCGGCTTCGACTGCCCGGTAGTTCATGTTAACAATCTCTTCACCCTTGTCCCCGTAAGAAGCAACAATGGCTTCTTTCATGTATTTAATCGCATCGTCAACAGGAATGACTTTTGTGATGGCAAAGAAGGCCGCTTGACATATGGTATTAATTCTTGAACCCAGGCCAATTTGGGCAGCCAAGTCAACCGCATTTATGGTATAGAAATTAATATCATTCTCGGCCAAGTAACGTTTCATTGAACCGGGCAAGCGTTCCTCTAATTCCTCTTCCGTCCAAACAGTATTCAGGAGGAAGGAACCGCCCTTCTTCAAGGGGGAAAGCATTTCATACTTATCGACATAACTTTGGTTGTGGCAGGCAATAAAGTCAGCACGGTCAACCAGGTAGGGAGCACGAATGGGGTCATTACCGAAACGTAAATCGGATACTGTTACCCCGCCGGATTTTTTGGAGTCATAGCTAAAGTAAGCTTGGGCGTACATGTCAGTATGATCACCAATAATCTTGATGGAGTTTTTGTTTGCCCCAACCGTTCCGTCAGAGCCAAGGCCCCAGAAACGACAAGCCACGGTGCTATCTGCAGCAATATCAATAGCCGGAGTTTTATCCAAAGAGAGACCGGTTACATCATCAACTATACCAACAGTGAATTCTTCTTTCGGCTCTTTCTTGCTCAATTCAGCAAAGACAGATACGATTTGGTCAGGAGTTGTATTTTTGGAAGAAAGCCCATAGCGACCACCAATGATAGAAGGTTTGTCCTCTACGTCTTTAAAGGCGTTAACGACATCCAGATAGAGGGGTTCACCGGCAGCACCCGGTTCTTTCGTACGGTCAAGAACAGCAATACTTTTTACGCTCTTAGGAATAGCGGCAAGCAATTTTTCATTAACAAAGGGACGATATAAGCGAACATTGATAACAGCGACTTTTTCACCCTTGCTATTTAAATAATCAACAACTTCAGAGGCTGTTTCAAAAACAGAGCCCATGCAAATAATGAGTCTTTCAGCATCTTCTGCTCCATGGTAATCAAACAATTGATAGTTATTCCCTGTGAGCTTATTAATTTCTCCGAGATACTCTTCAACAATAGCCGGCAAAGCATTATAGAAAGGATTGGATGCTTCACGAGCTTGGAAGAAAACATCGGGGTTTTGAGCACTGCCACGCATCATAGGATTGGTAGGCGACAAGGAACGCTCTCTGAATTTCTCAACCTCTTCTCTGTCAACCAGCTTGGCTAAGTCATCATAGTCAAGAACAGCTATCTTTTGAATCTCATGTGAAGTACGGAAACCGTCAAAGAAATGTAAAAAGGGTACCCGACCTTTAATTGCCGCCAGGTGGGCTACTGCTGCCATATCATGGGCTTCTTGCACACTATTTGAGGATAAGAGGGCGAAACCGGTTTGGCGGGCAGCCATAACGTCAGAATGGTCACCAAAAATAGACAGAGCATGCGTTGCGACCGTTCTTGCACTAACATGGAATACGCCCGGCAATAACTCACCGGCAATTTTATACATGTTAGGGATTTTTAATAACAGACCTTGCGAAGCGGTGAAGGTGGTGGTTAAGGAGCCTGTTCCCAGTGAACCGTGAACAAAACCGGCTGCACCTGCTTCAGATTGCATTTCAACAACATTTACTGTTTGGCCGAAAATATTTTTACGGCCTTCTTGTGCCCATTGGTCAACACTATCCGCCATGGGCGATGAGGGGGTAATTGGGTAAATACCGGCTACCTCGGTAAAGGCATATGCGGCCTGCGCACAAGCGGTATTACCGTCCATCATCAAATACTTTTTCTCTTTTGACATCTTTCTCTCCTTTGTTCGATTATACAGAACAGCGTATTCGCCGATTCTTTCGATTGTTAAGTCGCTCTCTTAAGTATATCATACCAGGCTGAATTTTTAACGAAAAATCGAATAAAAAAGCTTGTTTCCAGCACTTCAGCGCTCATTTTTATGCTTTTGCAATAGCCATGAATGCTTCACTGTCAAGGGAGGCTCCGCCAACCAATGCGCCGTCAATATTCTTTTGAGCAAATAGCTCTTTAGCATTAACAGGCTGAACCGATCCACCGTATAAAATTTTCATCCGACCGGCCACTTCTTTGCCGGCATACTTCTCACAAAGTGTACGAATAAAGGCACATACCTCTTCCGCTTGTTCCGGTGTCGCTGTCTTTCCTGTACCGATGGCCCAAATTGGTTCATAGGCAAGGATAATGAAGGGGAGGTCCTTTTCAGGAAGATTATTAAGAGCCGCAGCAACTTGCTTTTCGACCTTGGCAAAAGTTTCTCCTGCCTCACGCTCTTCAAGACTTTCTCCGATACAGACAATTGGACGCAAACCGAAAGAACGGGCAGCCTCTATCTTTTGACGAATCAGCTCATCTGTTTCAGCAAAAAACTTTCTCCGCTCAGAATGTCCGAGGATGACATGGTAGACCCCCATAGCAGCCAAAAATTGCGGGGAAACCTCTCCGGTATAGGCCCCTTTTTCAGCGAAATGACAGTTTTGTGCGGCAACTTTTATTTTGCTATTACCGGTAAGCTTAAGCAAGTCCGCCAAAGCCGTGAAGGGTGGGGCAATTAGGACATCATGAACGAATTCATGCTCTAGGACAAGGAGTGCTTCCAACAACTTTCTTCCAGCCTTGGGAGATCCTAAGTTCATTTTCCAGTTACCGGCTAGCAGTTTTTTTTTCACTTGGTCTTCAAGGTTATCAATGCCCGGTAAACTCTTGCCTTCTAAAAACTCAAGAGAAGCACCGCCGCCTGTTGAAACATGGGTAATTTTTTCAGTCAGGCCAAAACTCTCTACAGCTGCAGCCGAATCACCACCACCGACAATACTTATTGTATCGGCCTCTGCCAGGGCCTTAGCTATGCTTTCCGTGCCTTTTGCAAAGGAAGGAAATTCGAAAACACCCATCGGACCGTTCCACACAACCGTTCCGGATGAAGCAATTAGCTCGCTGTAGGTCTCTTGAGTTTTCGGACCGATATCCATGCCCATAAAGCCGGCCCCAATTTCTTCACTGACAATGGCCTCAGCATCAGCAGAAAATTCTTTGGCGACAAGATGATCTTCAGGCAAATAAAAGGCTACATTCTTTTTCTCCGCCTTCTCTAACAGCTCCTTAGCCAGGGCAAGTTTATCATCTTCTACCAAGGAAATGCCGACCTCCTTTCCCTTTGCTTTCAAGAAAGTATAGGCCATGGCTCCCCCAATCAGAAGATTGTCTACTTTATTCAAGAGGTTTTCAATAACTGAAATTTTATCTGAAACTTTCGCCCCGCCCAGTATGGCTGTAAAGGGGCGCTCCGGATTGGCTAAAGCTTTGCCCATTACCGCTATTTCTTTTTCGATTAAGAAACCGGATACGGCAGGGAGAAAGTTAGCTACACCCCAGGTAGAGGCATGAGCCCTATGAGCTGTTCCGAAGGCATCATTCACATAGATTTCCGCCATGGAGGCTAGTTCTCTTGCAAAGCCTGGATCATTCGCTTCTTCCTCCTTGTGGAAGCGTAAATTTTCAAGCAGGAGCACTTGTCCTGTTGCCAGCTCTTTTGCCTTTCTTTTTGCATCTTCCCCGATGACGTCTTGAGCAAAGAGAATGGGCCGGCCAAGCAATTCTTCCAGACGCTCAGCCACAGGCTTAAGGCTAAATTCTTCTTGGTAGCCCACACCCTTGGGCCGTCCAAGATGAGACATTAAGATTAATTTTCCGCCCTTATCCAAGATATAGCGAATTGTGGGCAGGGCTCCTCGAATACGTTTATCATCGCTTATTATTCCGCTTTTTTTATCCAGTGGCACATTAAAGTCAACTCGGCAAAGTAGTCTTTTGCCTTCTATTTCAATATCTCTTACCGTCTTTTTTGCTAATTGTTCCATATGGTTCCTTTCCTCATTATCTACCTGTTCCTTATCTGCACCTCTCTGTTTTTGACAGTTCGGTCACATAGGGAACAGCAAATACTTCTTCCTGCTTGATAGCACTGAAAGATGATACAATCCTATTATAATACAAGCGATTATATACTTCACAGGAATTGTCTGCCGGCAATTTCTGCGAAAAATCAAGGAGCGATCAATGAAAAAAATAACCGTGCTGCTCCCAGCCTTTAACGAAGCCGCGCAAATTCCCCATACCGTCCGTGAACTCGAGAAGCATATTCCAAAGGCCTACGACTACCGCCTCCTCTTCATCGATGACGGCTCGACGGATGAGACTTGGAAGATCTTAGAGGAACTCGCAAGTAATAACCCACGTATTGAGGGGCTACGCTTTTCCCGCAACTTCGGCAAAGAAGCGGCCCTGATTGCCGGCCTGGCCGAAGCTGAGGCTGATGCCGTAATTATTATGGATTGTGACTTGCAACATCCCCCTCGCTATATTCCGGAAATGCTTTCTTTATGGGAAAGCGGTTTTGACATTGTTGATGGCGTAAAAGAAGAACGGCAAACAGAATCAAAATCTTCACGAGGGGCAGCTAATCTTTTTTACGCCCTGTTTGCCGGTTTAAGCAATATCGACTTGAAGAATGCTTCTGACTTTAAGTTGCTTGATAAAAAGGTCGTTGATGTCTTAAAACAAATGCCGGAACAGGTCAGTTTTTTTCGCGCACAAGCGGAGTGGGTTGGCTTTCCCAGAACCAGTATGCCTTTTAGCGTAGATGAAAGAAAATACGGGGAAGGCAAATGGTCGCTAAAAAGTTTAATGAAGCTGGCTATCCAAGGGATAACCGCCTACTCCAATAAGCCGCTGGCTATTTTCTTCCTCTTAGCTGCTCTCTTGCTTGTTATCACTATTTTCTTCGGTCTTGCCATGCTCTTCAGTCCTGCCGGAACCGCCTATGAAGCAGATTTTGCTCTTGCTTCCCTATTAAACAATATGGAACGGCTTATCTTTCTCCTACTCCTTATAGCAGCCCTTATTTTCGGGGGACTGGGAATTTTAAGCTTGTACCTGGCTAGAATCTATCAGGAAGTTATGCGGCGGCCACGTTACATTATTGCTGGACGTCTTACTAAAGCAGACCGCCAGCCGGAAAAAAGAGAAGAAAAATATGAATCCTAAGTCCTCTCTGGCCGCTCTTATCGATAAAGAAACACGTCTTGGCGGCGTTGATTTTCACTTACACAGCATCTATTCGGACGGCAGTGCAAGCCCTCGTGAAATAGTAGAAATGGCCCGTGCAGCAAACTTACGTGCTTTTTCCTTAACAGACCACGACTCTGTTCGAGGCAATCACCTCATACAGGAAGAACTTTTACATTTGGAAAGATCCGGCTCTCATCCCCTGCCTCGTTTTATCCCGGGCCTTGAGCTCTCCCTCTATTTCCGGCAAGAAGAAATACACCTCCTTGTTTATTTTGCTGACGGACTATCCTTGGAAAAAATTAAAGTTTTCTTGCGCCGGACAGGCCATTCCCGCGAGCAGAGAAATCGGCAGATGCTTCACCGCCTAAACAACTTAGGCATTCCTATAAGCTATGAAAACCTGGATGCTATGGCGGAAAATAAACCGGGCCGGGTTCACATGGCCTTATGGCTTATCCGTCATGGCTATGCTCTTGATGTTGATGATGCTTTTTCCAAGTATCTCGGGCGGGATGGCAAAGCCTATATTCCCCGTGAGCGCCATCCTGTTGAAGCGGCCTTTGCTTTTTTAAAGTCCTTAGATGTTGCTACTTTCCTGGCCCATCCTCAGGAATATTCTTGGGGCCGGGATAAAGAACTCGTCTTTTCTTATTTTCAAGAGCTTAAGGGCATGGGGCTTGATGGTGTAGAGGTCTTTCACAGTGAGGTCGGCAAAGAAGAACGCGACCTGTACTTTTCGGCAAGCGAAAAATTATCCCTCTACCTCGCAGCCGGAAGTGATTGGCATGGTAAAAATAAAGAGAACCGCCCACATTATACAGGCGATTCTCTCTTCATCAGTTATTGAAGTCAAACTAACCTCCTATGGGAGGAGGGCTCGTTGGGCGTGCTGTTTCACCTTCTTTCGTTCGATAGACAGGAATCAAGCTGCCGTCCGGAGCTTCTTCATAGTAGATGATTTCTGCAGCTTCTCCGGAACTGGGATCCGTCTTGTCCGCATCTTTTTTGTTCACATAAACTACACCTTCAAATCCGGGATAGGTATGGTCATACAATAGTTCCGACTTTAGCAGTTGCCCGCTTGTACCATAAAAGTTACGGTATACCTTGACATGGCGGTTTGGTCTTGGAGCTACTTTTACCTCTGTCGTGTCAGCCGGAATATCATCATTCTGCTCTTCGATAGGTTCTTTATCGAGTTTTATTTGCTCGAGCTCTTCGACATATAAATCAATCTTGGCGTTATCGGGATTAGCCGGGCCATAGAAGGAAAAGCTGAGAGTCGCTCCGTCAAAATATGCGGTAATAACATAGGGGTAGTCGCTGGTATTCGTAAAGACAAGGTCAGACCAATCGGAAACCATGCAGTCGGTGCCGATTGGTGTGTAATTAACCGGTGTAGAGTGGAAATTGTGCACATCAATACGCATATTAGCACGAACGGCAGCAATATAGAGGGTCGTGCTGGGTTGGCAGAGACCACCGCCGACACCCAGACTGTCATTGCCATATTGGTCTTGTACACCGGCAGCGACAAAGCCGTTGGCCTGTGTCATAGGGCCGATTGTTTGATGAAAGGAAAAGCTTTCGCCCGGATTGATGATTGTTCCGTGGATACGGTCAGCAGCCAGTTTTACATTCAAATTTCTTGCTTCGGAATAGGACATGATTGGTGTGGAAGCTGAGTCAACAAAACCTAAAAGCTCATTCAACTCTTTTGCTGTCTTCCCTGCCTCTGAGATTTTTACGTCAAGCTTTATTTCTTTGGTAAATTCTTTCTTAGTGAGAGCATCGCGAATCTGACGTTCTAATTTATCCTCGCCAAGTAGCTCTCTCTCTTCTCTTTCGTCTTCAAAAACAAATTCGCCGGTCTCAAAATTAAAATCAATAGCCCTGGCCTCACCGCCATCTTGGTTGACCTCATCTTTTAGCTTGGCAAATCCGATTTGGAAAGCACTTTCATCAATACGGAAGGCATCATTTAAAATTACTTTTCGGCCAAAAATCTTCCGGCTCTCCTTTATGGCCTCTTCCATTATGGCGTCAATATCAAGGCGAAGCCCCAGGTCATAAGGGGTCATCCGCAAAACATCATCTTTATTATCGGAATATATAAAGCTGTAGCTGCCCAAATTTTTTAACAAGTTTTCTTCGCTATTTTCAATGGTGCGCACAGCCTCTGCATAGGTCTTCCCACCAAGGTCAGCACTCTTGTAGCGAATCCCTTGCGCTATTTCACCCTCCGGGGCTGCTTTGGCTTCCCCGGCAGGCTCAAGACAAGTCAGGCAGGCTTCCAGCTGGTAGAGCCTGGTATAGCGTTGATAGGCATAAACACTAAAGCCTAAGGCGATAACAAGGAGTAGGAGCAGAACCGCCAAGGTAATTTTGCTGCGGCGGGCGTACTTAATTTCCCTTGCTTGCTTATTGTCTCTCTTTTTCGCCTGACTAACCGGAACATTTGTTTTTTTTGCCTTAGTCTGCCTACTTAGTTTGCTTTGTTTAGTCTGTTTATTTTTTTTCCTTCTATCAACATTCTTTTTCATTAGTAGAGAATCCTTCTTACTTGTGCGATACGTGCGGCCCAGAAGTCAAGATTGAGACTATCAACAACTACACCCGTCGCCTCTGTTCCGGCATGAACCATTTGTCCACCTCCGATATAGATGCCGACATGGTATACATCAGTTCCTGCTCCGAAGAAAACGAGATCCCCGGGAATCAGGCTACTATAATCCTTATAGCCAAAGGGTACGGAAATGCCTTCATAAACTTGGTCATAGGTAGAACGACCAATATAAACACCCTGCAAGGAGTAAATATATTGGGCAAAACCGGAACAGTCAAAGCTGTTCGGGCCCGCAGTGGCATATACATAAGGATAGCCCACATACTGTAAGGCGGTGTTCGCAACGGCTGATCCACCGGCAAGATTGGCCGTGTTTTGTGGAATTTCCGCCGCAATATATTGAACTTCTTCGTGAACAACCTGCTCCGTCAACTCTTCAGGAGCAATCTGCTCAGTTGTTAAAAAGTCACCGTGGACATAGGCTACCTCTCCGTCATACCACTGAATTTGGAACCAACCGCCCGTGTAGCCAATGGCTTCGCACCAGTCACCATAGAGCATCGTACCAATAATTTCCCCGGCAGTGCTGGGCGTTTTACGGATATTAACACCGGAAAATTCAGAATAGAGGATTCCATAATAGGGTTCGAATTCACTATCCTGATATGTTGGTTGAACAACAATTTGCTCCTCAACAACTTGTGCCGTCGGAACATAGTTATAGGACAAAAGGTTGGTGTATATATACCCTTCAAAGCCGTCACTCAGTCTAACACGGGACCAGCTGCCATTTGTCTCAATTTCATAAACGACCTCCCCGGCATGAACTTCACGGAGAATCTCTGCATCAAGGGCGGCATTCATACGAACATTAACGACATCACCATAGACATAGGCTTGAACCTGCGTCGGGTAAAAGCCTCCGGCTACCGCAGGATTATGGCTTGTCGGTGCTGTTGTCGGCGCCACTGTCGGGGCCACTGTCGGCACTATGGTCGGAGTGGTTTCAAGAGAAAGGCTGTCACTTGGGGTCGCCGTCTGCTCGATAAGGGCTTCCGTGCTCGCGATTGTAGGTTGGGCCGCTCCTATTTCCTCCCTTGTCTCAAGTGAAAGTGTTGGCAGGTTTGATATTTGAGCCGTTTCCGATTCGCCGGTTTCCAGCTGGCTGGCCTGGGCGACCTCTATCCATTCTGAGGGAGTAACGATATTTTGCTCCGCTGCAGCAGAAGGGGAACGCCAAATCAGACGCTCCGGATTGTCAACAATCTTGGGTTCGCTCTGTTCTCCCGGAGGAATCCCCGCACCGGTTTGAATTAAGCTCTCCAGATAAACTTTATTCACCATACGGACAAGCTTTTCACGCTCTTCTTCCTGTTCTTCCGACTCGCCGGCGGAACTTTCTATAGCAGCTTCTTCCGTCTCTACTACTTCAGGAGTGAGCATGCGGGTAGCCACAGGTAAGGTGTTGATTTCCATTTGTATAGGCTTGCCCTTTGGCATGTTAATAATCAAGAGGACCAAAACAACCATCAAAGAAACAGCAACCAACGGTAAGACAAATAAAAGAATTCTTTTGCCCAAGGAAGGCTTTATCTTTTTTGCTTCTTCTTGTTCTCCGGCAAATACAGGCCTATTTGTAGCCTTGTTTAGAAGCTCACCTGTAGCATAGTCCTGTTTTCCGGTATTCGTCTTCTTACTCCCTCCTGCGAGAGGCTCTGCCATCGGCCTGGGCGGAATGGTCTTCTGCAAATCTTGACGTGCTTTTACCGGCTTACCGGGAACAGGAGGGCGCCTAAAAGAGGGCTCGTCTGTTTTCCCCTTAACTTTATCTCTATTTTTATTTTTCTTAAATCGCATATTTTTGCTCCAATCACCATGAGAAGCTTTTACAGCACACAAAAGCCCCCCTATAATGGTCTTTTCATTTTACCGTTTCAGCTTGCTTTCGTCTAGCTTGCTATATTTCATGTTGATTGCAATTTTGCAAATAATGTTAATTATACAAAAAGAAAGACCCTCATTTTCAACAAGGTTCAAGCGGTTTCACCAGAGAACTTTTACAGCCCCTCGCCGGAGCTTAGAAGCAACTTTCTGCAGAATAGTTAATTTTTGCATGAGGAGATTTTTTCTCTTGACCTTTTCCTTTTTAGTTTTCGGACAACAAAAGCGACAGTAATTACAAGAAGTAGCAGGATAATTGGCGGGAGCACACTAATCGGCGGCGTTAAGCCGGGCGAAACGTTTTTCAATAACTTGCTTGTTTTCACTTGTAATGCCGGCTCCATCCCAGACAACAAAAGAAGTATTATTAACGAGAAACATAGCCGAGCGTAATAGTAGGGCCAGCAAAACGTCATTTTGTGAAAGGCCCTTGATATTTCGTAAAGTTTTTAAATTATCCCGCATTGAGGACATCATGTTGCCTCCTTTGCCTTTAGCTAAACTTAGAATAAGGACCGCTATTTTACAAGTCAAGCAACATTCCGTTGCCGGGCTTGTTTCATTACTTGCAACAATTTGTTGCTACAGTATAAAACAGGAAATGACAAAGTTAAAACCCCACCGCCGGATTTTTTATCTGGCGATGGGGATTTTATAATCTGACATCCGGACAAAGTTTCTTTGCTCAAAGCCTGAGCATCAAAGCAGCTGGCTATGAGAGCAAATTCCGGCATCCAGCAACTAATCTACTTCCACGACCCAGCCATGAGGATCTTCCAGGTCACCGTATTGAATACCAACAAGATATTCATAGAGGGCCTTCGTTTTTGGGCCTACTTCCGTTTCCGAGTAAAAGACATGCTTTTTGCCTTCGTGTGTGAGCGATCCTATCGGAGAAATAACGGCCGCTGTTCCACAGGCACCGGCTTCTTTATATAGGTCCAACTTATCAATATAGACATCCTCCTCCGCAGTTTCCATGCCTAAATCTTCTGCTGCCTGCAGGAGAGATAGCTTTGTAATGGACTCTAAAATCGAGCTGCTTTGCGGTGTAACAAAGCGATCATCATGCGTAATCGCAAAAAAGTTTGCTGCCCCCGCTTCATCAATTTTTGTATGAGTTAAGGGGTCAAGGTAAACACAGTCAGCATACCCTGCATCGGCAGCCTCTTTATGGGGCCATAAGCTGGCGGAGTAGTTTCCACCACATTTTGCTTGGCCTGTGCCGTAAGCAGCCGCACGGTCATATTTTGTTGTCACTACATCAATCGGGGTCATGCCGCCCTTAAAGTAGGCACCAACAGGAGAGACAAAAACAGCAAAGAGATATTCCTTAGCAGGGGCTACACCCAGATTCTCGCCTATCCCAATCTGCATCGGCCGAATGTAGAGAGAGCCACCTGTACCATAAGGCGGTATATATTCTTCATTCGCTTTGACAACTTTTTTTACGGCTTCAATGTATTGCTCTTCAGGAAATTCCGGCATAAGTAGCCGCCTTGCTGTACGCTGAAGACGTCTGGCATTCATTTCAGGACGGAAAAGTAGAATACGCCCGTCTTTTGCTCGATAGGCTTTCATCCCTTCAAATCCTTGCTGCCCATAATGCAAGGACGGCGAAGAAATATTGATGGTGATTTCATCATCCTCAACGAGATTCCCCTCATCCCATTCACCATCCTTCCAATAGGAAAGATAGAGTGCATTTGTTTTGCGATATTTAAATCCCAGTTCATTCCAATTTAATTCTTCTTTCATATGTACCTCCTTTAGTTTATGAATCTGCCGTATTTTTCCGCCTGTTTTTACGGTTATCTTAGAAATTAATGCTAACATAAGGAATATAAGAGAACAAGTTTTTTCGTATTAAAACACTTTTTATAGGTTAAATATGCAGCAAATGCTTTGCTTTCTCCCTTGATTAAGCCTAAAACTTCTAATGTAAAAACTGTAATATTAATCCCGGTTATTTCTATACAACAGGTATTTTGCCGCTGCTGCTATTTAGCAATTCCGGATAAAACTCTCTAAGATTAGTCTTACAAAAGGAAACAAGCTATAAAAGCAGCTCTTTTCTACCAGGAAAATTAGACCGATTGTTTTTCTTCTTCATTGAAGAATTCAAGATAAAAGCGTAAAATATCTAGAAATCTTATTAATAATTTTACCGGAGGCCTTATGCAAATCATAGTCGGAGGAGGCGGGAAAGTAGGAAGTTCTCTTGCCCATGAGTTAAGCCATGAGGGACATAATGTTTTACTTATTGATGTAAATCAAAGCGCTATCAATAAGGTTATTGAGCTGAATGATGTTAATTCTATGATTGGCAGTATCACTTCGATTGACTTACAAAAGAAAGCCGGAGTTGCTGCTTGTGATGTTTTTGTTGCTGTAACCAATTCAGATGAGGTCAATATCACCGCAGCCATTATAGCTAAAAACTTAGGCGCCAAACACACTATTGCCCGTGTCCGCGATACTGAATACGCCTCCCACATAGGCTTCATGCGGAATAGCCTCGGTATATCCTATCTGGTAAACCCTGAGTACGAAACGGCCCGACATCTTGGCGCTATGTTGCAGTTTCCCGCTGCCTATGCTCTGGAACGTTTTATAAGCGGCAATGTTGTGATGATGGAAGGAGAAATTGCCCAAGGAAGTTTTTTGAACGGAGTAAATTTGATTGAATTTAGAAAAAAATTTCCTTCACTAATTATTACAGCTGTTGCACGCGGCGAAGATATTAGCATCCCCTCCGGTACATTTGTGCTCAAATCTGAAGACCGTATCCTAGTAACCGGCCTAATGAAAGATTTACAGAATCTTTATGCTCAATTCCCCGAATCAAAAAATCACTTTAAGAATATCCTTATCGTCGGGGGAGGAAGAATTACCTACTATCTTCTGCGTTATTTGCAAAAATCTAAAATTCGCATTGACCTTGTAGAAATAAACGAAAGCAGGGCAAATGAACTTGCGGGGGAATTTCCTGAAATTCGCGTGGTTATCGGTGATGGGACTGAGCACCTTGTGCTGGATGAACTCCACCATGACGAACTGAACCTGCTTCTCGCCCTTACCGGCATGGATGAACAAAATATTATGATCAGCCTTTATGCCTTATCGAAGAAAATCCCTCGAATTATGACCAAGGTAAACCGTACCGACTTGCTGCCTCTCCTTGCCGGCTTTGACTTGCAAACAACTGTGACCCCACATCTCATTGCTTGCGAGGGCATCATGCGTTATATTCGCGCTAGAGGTAATACTCGTAATTCTCAAATCGAGGCCTTATATCGTTTGATGAATAATAGGGTGCTGGCCATTGAGTTCAATGTCCCTAAAGACAGTAAACTTATTGATACCCCCATTAAAGACTTAGAATTTCGAAACGAAAGCCTCATTGCCTTCATTTTCCGCGAAGGCAAAGTAATTTTCCCCCACGGCAGCAGTGAGTTGAAACCCCATGATCGAGTTGCTATCATGACAAAAGACTTAGATATAACCAGTCTAGATGACGCTATTGCTTTTCGCCAGAAATAAGTCTGGTGAAGCCGGCAACAACATAAGGATTTACATATGAACGAAAAAATGCATCGTTACATTCTCGGCCGAGTCTTATTGATTGAAGGGGCCTTACTCCTTGTTCCACTTTTTATCAGCCTCATCTTTCGGGAGGGGAGCCGCATCTTTATCGCATACTTGTTAAGCGCCGCAATTACAGCCCTGAGCGGCTTGCTTTTATGTTACAAAAAACCGGAAATTACAAAACTCTATACAAGGGATGGGCTAATCATCGTTACTTTAATTTGGTTTAACTTCTCGTTTTTTGGGGCCCTCCCCTTTGTTTTTTCCGGAGATATCCCCTATTTCTGGGATGCTTTTTTTGAGACCGTCTCAGGCTTTACAACAACCGGCGCTTCAATCCTACAAGCCGCCTCAACAATAAGCAAAGCCGGTATTTTTTGGAAGTCGTTTACCCATCTAATCGGTGGTATGGGGGTACTTGTCTTTGCCTTGGCTATCTTTCCCGGTTTAGGCGCAGATTCACAGCATATCATGAAAGCAGAAGTGCCCGGCCCCACTTTCGGCAAATTGAACAGCCGTATAAAGGATACCGCCAAAAGACTATATAAAATTTACCTAGTTATGACAGGCTGCCTTGTCCTTATTCTTATCATGGCCGGTATGAATGTCTTCGACGCCTTGATTCACGCCATGAGTACGGCAGGAACAGGTGGTTTTTCCAGCCAAGACCTCAGTATTGCTTACTATAACAACCCCCTGATTGAAATCATACTCACCGTAGGCATGCTGCTTTTTGCCATAAATTTTAACCTCTACCACTATCTCTTAGTTAGCAAAGGAAAGGAGCGGCTTCGTAGTGAAGAATTACACTGGTTTTTGGGCATTGTTCTTGCCGTCACCCTGCTGATGGCAGTTAATATTGCCCCTCAGTACCACACAGAGGGACAACCTCTTCTACTGGCATTTAAAGATAGTTTTTTTACAACATCGTCCATTATTTCTACTACCGGTTTTGCTACTGCCGACTTTAATTGTTGGCCTGTCTTTTCCAAATACCTTATTCTTCTCCTGATGTGCTTCGGGGGAATGGCCGGATCCACAGCCGGCGGCTTAAAAACTTCACGGGTTGCTATGCTGATTAAGTCAGCTATCCAGGGGATAAAGTCTTCACGTGACCCGAAAAGGGCCGTTCCACTGCGTTTTGAGTTTAAAATGGTAGCCAATGACGAGTTGCTTAAACTCTTCCATTACTTTCTCGTTTATGTTCTTTTCTTTACCGGCGCAATTCTTCTTATTTCACTGGATCAATTTAACTTCAGCGAATCTTTTTCAGCCGTTGCCTCCTGCTTTAACAATGTCGGCCCCGGACTCGGACGCCTGGGACCACGAGGGAGTTATATCGACTTCTCTCCCTTTAGCAAAATTGTTCTAAGCATCTGCATGATTGCCGGCCGCCTGGAAATTTATCCGGTTCTTATGCTCTTACACACGCCATCTTTTAAGCGGGAAAAATACAGAAAGATTAGAAAGTAAATGCTTTTGCTTACAGGCTAATCACCGGTAAATTATGGATGCCGAACCCTCAAATGCCGGCTATAAGCAAAAGGTGCAGAAATATTGGGAAAGACCCGGATATCTCGCACCTTTTATTTACTGTTTTAAGCTATACTTCACAATGTTTCTTGTGCCTTAGCTTATTTGCCTTTAAATCGACCCCTCTTTGGCAATCATGTCTTTTACCTTCATGAGCCTGGTGATTGTGGCCCGCTCATTTTCATCCAGCTTCATCCGAATGTATTTGATCGTTTCTTCCAAGTCGGGAATTGTCCTGTATTCCAGCGCATTAACACGCCTTCTTGTACTCTCAATATCCTCGGCCAGCAACTGGCAGACTTTTTCAACTTCTGCCAATTCAAGCAGGACATCCATAATTTCATTCAAACGTTGAATAGCCTCATCGAGTGCAACTGTAGTCTGGGCATAACCATAGGCTTGCCCTTCCTCATCAGAGCTATCTTCAAAATTAGGATGGGGAACACGCACAAATTTGATTTCCGGAACACGCACACTCATCATGTTCTTTTCGCGAACCTTGGCCTGTAAGGAAAACTTAGAAAAAGAGACAGCCTGCTCCAAGCGCTCAGGACTCATCACGGCTGAGGCCAGCATAAAGTCCCTGAAACTTTGGGCCAATTCTTCTTCTACACGCTTGCGAAGCTCTTGGTTATGCCTTATGGCAGTGATAAAACGGCGCATTAACTCATCCTGCTTATCTTTCAAGAGCTTGTGCCCTCTCTTCGATGTTTCCAGGCGACCTAGCAAATCTTGCAGGACCATCCTGGTGGGACTTACGTTAAGTCTTGCCATCTTATTTCACCTCATCTTCTTTTACATTTGCTTCTTGGTCTTCTCCGCGGTACATGAATTCATCGACCAGCTCATCACGAATCCGGTTGAGTTCCTCACGGGGTAAGATGCGGAGCAGGTCCCAACCGAGATCAAGTGTTTCTATGATGCCTCTATCTGTGGTAAAGCCTTGATCAACATAGCGCATATCAAATTCCCTGCTAAATTTGGCAAAGGCCTTATCCGCATCGCTCAAGGCTGTTTCGCCAAGAATTGTCGCCAGCTCAGAGGCTTGTCTTCCTCTTGCAACCCCGGCATAAATTTGGTTCATAGTGGCAGCATGGTCTTTTCTTGTTTTGCCCTCACCAATGCCTTTATCTTTGAGACGGGAAAGTGATGGTAAAACATTGATAGGCGGCTCGATATTTCTGTTCTCGAGTTCTCTGGAGAGGATAATCTGTCCTTCTGTAATATAACCTGTTAAGTCAGGAATGGGGTGGGTGATGTCGTCTTCCGGCATGGTAAGAATCGGAATTTGTGTAATCGATCCTTTGCTACCGCGGATTCGTCCTGCCCGCTCATAAATCTGTGAAAGGTCTGTATAAAGATAGCCGGGATAGCCACGGCGGCCGGGAACTTCTTTACGAGCTGCGGAAACTTCACGGAGAGCATCCGCGTAGTTGGTCATATCGGTTAAAATAACTAAGACGTGCATGTCTTTTTCAAAAGCCAGATACTCCGCTGCGGTAAGGGCCAGTCTTGGTGTTGAAATTCGCTCAATACTGGGATCATCCGCCAGATTGATAAAGAGAACCGCACGGTCTAAGGCACCGCTTTCCCTAAAGTCATTTGTGAAGTAGGCAGCTTCCTCAAAGGTAATTCCCATGGCCGCAAAGATGACCGCAAAACGCTCATCACTGCCAAGTACTTTGGCCTGGCGGGCAATTTGTGCCGCAAGTTGGTTATGGGGCATACCTGAACCGGAAAATATAGGTAGTTTTTGTCCGCGTACCAGCGTATTCAAGCCATCAATAACCGAAACTCCGGTTTGAATAAATTCAGCAGGATATTCTCGGGCATAGGGGTTAATCGGAAGCCCGTTAACATCGCGGTACTCATCAGCAATAATTTTCGGACCGCCGTCTATAGGCCGGCCGATACCGTCAAAAACACGCCCGATCATACTTTCTGAGACACCGAATTCTTGCGGGCGACCGGTAAAGCGAACAGTCGTGTCGCGAATATTGATACCGGTTGTCCCTTCAAAAATTTGTACCAGGGCATATCCTTCGCCAACCTCCAGAACCTTACCACGACGGGTTTCACCGTTTTGTAGACGAACGTCTACAAGTTCCTCATATTTAACCCCTTCCACCTCAGTGACCAAAATCAGGGGGCCGGAAATCTCTCGTATGGTTTGATATTCTTTAATCATTTAGCCCTCCCTCTTCTCGAGTAATCTTTCAAACTCATCGTTAATATCTTCATGAATTGCCTCAATTTCCGCCAGGCGGTCTTCCTCAACATAACGCATGCGGGAAATTTTCCCGTTGACCTTCAAAGAGCTGATCTCCGAGAGATAAGCCCCCTTATCCAATGCCTTTTGGGCTTTATCATAGAAGGCTAAAATAATAGAAAGCATGGCGTTTTGTTTTGCCGCTGAACAATAGGTATCCACTTCATCAAAAGCATTTTGTTGGAGGAAGTCCTCTCTAAGTGATTTTGCCGTGAATAGTTTTAGCTGGTCTTCATCGGAAAGTGAGTCTTGTCCAACCAGGCGGACGATTTCTTGCAACTGTTCTTCTTCCTGTAAAAGGCGCATGGCCATTTTCCGTTTATCTGAGAATCCTTCGAACATACCATCCATGTAGCTATCAATTTTTGTTTGATAGAGTGAATAGGAGGTGAGCCAGTTAATTGCCGGGAAGTGCCTGGCATGGGATAAAGCATAGTCCAGTCCCCAGAATACCTTGACAATACGCAGGGTTGACTGGGTAACCGGCTCAGAAAGGTCGCCGCCCGGAGGCGAAACAGCGCCGATAATACTAAGCGAACCTTCACGGTTATCTTGGCCTAAACATTTTACCAGGCCGGCGCGTTCATAGAAATCTGCAACACGCGAAGAGAGGTAGGCAGGGTAGCCTTCATCCCCGGGCATCTCTTCAAGACGACCGCTCATTTCACGCATGGCCTCCGCCCACCTTGAGGTGGAGTCCGCCATCAAGGCAACAGAGTAGCCCATGTCCCTGAAAAACTCAGCAATGGTAACACCTGTATAAACCGAAGCCTCCCGTGCCGCAACAGGCATATTTGACGTATTGGCTATGAGAACAACTTTGTTCATCAGGGGTTTGCCCGTATTGGGATCTTCGAGTTCCGGGAATTCCATGAGAACGTCTGTCATTTCATTCCCCCGCTCTCCACAACCAACATAAACAATAACATCGGCATCCGCCCATTTTGCAAGTTGGTGCTGGATAACCGTTTTACCTGAGCCGAAAGGACCCGGAATAGCCGCCGTTCCCCCTTTAGCAACGGGGAAAAAGGAGTCTATGACCCGTTGTCCGGTAATTAACGGAGCAATTGGATCGATTTTATTCGTGTAGGGCCTGCCCTTACGAACCGGCCATTTTTGCAACATGTTTATTTCCTGACCGGCAATCACCGCAATCGTTTCCTCAACGGTAAAAGAACCGGATTCAATGCGTTCAAGCTTTCCGGAAATTCCGGGGGGAACCATAATCCTGGTTTCAATAATATCGGTTTCTTGTACCGTACCAAGAATATCCCCTGCGACAAGCTCTGTACCGACTTCGGCTACAGGCTTAAAATCCCATTTTTTCTCTCTATCAATAGCCGGTGCCGTAACTCCCTTGCCTAAAAAGGCTCCGGATAAATCCGCAAGTTTACTGAGCGGACGTTGAATACCATCATAAAATTGGCCTATTAGGCCCGGCCCTAACTCTACCGAAAGCGGCATGTTTGTTGTTACCACTTCCTCCCCCGGTCCGATACCGGTTGTTTCTTCGTACACCTGAATGGATGCCTTATCATCATGCATTTCAATAACTTCACCGATCAGTCTGTCTGCCGAGACTTCTACGACGTCGTATATTTTTGCATCATCCATATTTATTGCTTCGACCAAAGGTCCTGATACCTTTGTAATTATGCCCTTTTTCAATGAAGACCTCGCTTTCTTTCCCTCGCAGAAATTACTTCAAAATATTATGCCCGACGGCTTTTTCTACTCGTTTTTGGATGGCCTCCATGCCAATACCTAAACTACCTTGCCGGTCCGGGATAAAAATAATCGCCGGAAGTATCTTTTCTGCATACCGTCGAATTGTATCCGGAACTTGCTCTGCCATACGCTCCGTAATATATATTACCGCAGCCTCTTCTCTTGCCAGCTTATCTATTGCATTACGAATCTGGTCAGAGGTTTCCGGCGTGTGCACTTCAAGTCCTAAGGCACGAAACCCTAACACCGATTCTCTGTCTCCTATAACTGCAACCTTATGCATCTCTTGCTTCCTCACTTCCTTATCTCACACTAATCAACAACCCGTAATCGCTTACGCCTTTGCTTTGTGCTAAGGCCACTTTGAAGAGCTATTAACAAGGTACGCAGATTTTGAATTTCAAGTGTTCTTTTGATGTAATAGGCCAAAAGAACTTCCGGTCCAAAGGTGAGACGATTTGCCCTATCGGCAAATTCTAAGCTCTGTACATCCTTCGCTTTTTCAAGGATACCGATATCTTCTTCCACAAGAGCTTTTTCCCAAGCCTTACTGATGGCATCACTTGCGCCATGCATAACAAGGTTACGTGCGCTAGGTAAATCCGGACGATGATAGGCTTTAAGAAGTTCTGTATGACTGATTTTTCCCCCTTCAATTAGGGCAAGTTCCAACCAATCCACCGCTTTTCTTGACCGCTTCATACGAAGAAAAATCAGAAGATTGACAAAATCAATCTGTTCTACTATCCAGTCCAGAAGTAAATCTGACCGGAGGCTTCGAACAAGTTCGAGCTTTTCTCTATATAGAGCCTTATCAAGAAGTGCTTCAACCCGCTCCGGATCACCGTATGCAGCCAAATCCTTTTGCACTTCGAAAAGAACTAACTCTTCTCCTTCTGCCTTAAGATTTTCCTGCGGATGTCGCAGCAGGCTTTCAAGCCATTTAATATCTTGTCCATCCACGTCTACAAGCAAATGCTCCAAATCTTGCCCCAGTAGAACTATTTTTATCAAAACTTTTAAGTTGTGGTAGATATCTTCGAGAGAAATCAGCCTCAAAATCGGACTTCCCTCAGCAACATCACCTAGTTCCCGCCGTAAACGCCCGGCCTCTGCTTGCAAACTTTCTTCCGGCGAAGTATATCCGTCATCCAGACGGCTACCGTAGGCACTTTCTTGTAAAAGCTTCCTCGCTTCTTCGTAAGTTTCCGCTTGTAAAAATTGCGCCCTTTCCGCCCTGCTCAGCAGGCGTTTTTCGAATAGTCGAACGCGTGTTGAGGCATAGGCGTAATCTTCCGGTTTTTTAAATATCTTTTTCGCCATCATCCACCTCTATGTTTCTTGCATCAAGGCAATAATTTTATGCTCTAATTCATCACGCTGGTAGTCAAGAATCTCTATATAATCATACTTTTCACTGACGCCACCGCGTTTTAAAGCAAAACCAACCTTCATTCTTGCATCATATTCCACAGGAATGTCATCGGGAAGCTGTATATTTCTTCCCACAGGAAGGACTAAAACATCACCGGTTTCCGGACGATACGTTTCTAGACGTTTTTGAATTAAACCGGAAAGTTCCTCATCACTCATTTGTAACAGTTTTTCTTTTGCCTTATCCAATACGGTCGTCAAAAGTTCTTGTTGTGCCGCAAGCACAGTATCTCTCGCCTTGAGCTCAGCTCCGGCTATAATCTGCTCATGCAAAGAGCCGGCCTTATCTTTTGCGTAGGCAATTTGCCGTTTAATTTCTTCCTCAACCTGATTCTGTACTCTTGCCAAATATGCTTCGTTTTCTCTCCTTGCCTTGTCGAGGACCGCCTCCGCTTCATCTTGAGCTTCTAGCATTATTTTATTCTTAATGTTATCCAAATTTGACATAGTCATCCTCGATTTCTATATGCAGATTAAAATCTGCCTAAGAGCATAATTGAAGCAACAAGGCCCAGAATAGCGTAGGTTTCAACCATAACCGCAAGAATAATGCCTTTAGTAGATTGACTCTCATTCTTGATAAGCAAGTCAATACCGCCAACGGAAACTTTTGCTTGGGCAATAGCCGAAAAATATCCTGCAAAAGCTATGGGTAAGCAAGAGGCAAATACAGCTAAGCCTGTTTGCAAGGGTGAATCCAAGGCAACCTTATTCATAGCAATAATACAAATAATGAAGCCGTAGAGACCTTGGGTACCCGGCAAAAGTTGGAAAATAAGGGCTCTGGCAAATTTTTGCGGTTCATCAATTAAGAGTGCGGCAGCCGATTCACCAACCAAGCCAACACCTTTAGCTGAACCCATACCAGGTAAGAAGGCGGCAATTGCAGCACCTAAAAGACCAAAAACAAATCCTCCATATTGTGTTAAAAATTCCATGTCTTCCTCCATTTAGAACTTAATTTTCTATTTCTTATAATTTAGCAAGGCTAAATTTATAAAACCATGTGTATCAAACTGTGTACCAACTGTGTACCATTACTTCTTCTGTTTCTTATATATCAACACATCCTATTGCACATCAACATATTCACTCTCTGCCCGGAATTTTTTGAAAGGGATACCACCGCCTTCAAAAAACTTCCCGAAAAACTCTACGTAAATCAAGCGCAAGGAGTGAACATAGGCCGAAAGGCCGGATAAGAAGATATTAAAGGGGTGGAATATCAAAATGATGACCAGGGCAAGCAGGGTGCCGGGAAGGCTACCTGCGAGCATACCGGCAATCATGTTTACCGCATAGCCGATAAAGCCGCCGGACATGGCAAGGGCAGCAAGACGGGCATAGGAAACAATGTCACCAATCCACGATGATGCCCCATACACGTTATAGAGCCCCCAGGCAAAACGGGCGAAACCTTTTTCATCGCGGGCCGAGAAAAGGAGAACAAGAAGCAAGCCGGCTATAGCAAAGACAGCGGCTACTTTACTACCGAACTCACCAATACCCAGGTTCGCTCCGAAGAGAACAAGGCCGAAGCCGATAACCGCCATAAACCAGCTGACCACATCAGCAACCAGTGCTAGATAATCCTTATCCCGAATGGTCATATAACCTTTCATGCCCAAGGCGAAAAAGAGCATGACCACACCGAATATCAGAGAAAAGAATAGGATTTCATCTGTTTGTTCTGTCGGACTAATAATCCCCGGTATGGAAAGGGCAAAGAAACTACCAAAGAGACCACCAATAATCGTTGAGGGAACACCCAGGATTTGGAAAAACCGCATGGTTCTCCTTGTTGACTCTTTAAGATTGAATAATTTCAGGGCCAAGCTGCTTAGCAGAAGCAAAACAAGACCATACCCCATATCGCCAAGCATAATACCAAAACAGACGGCATACCAGGGCATGACAACACCGGTCGGATCAATCTCATCATAGCGGGGGGTGGCGAAGGTCTGGACAACATCCTCAAAAGGTTCGACCAAGGCATTATTCTTCAGAAGAACAGGAACTTCTTCCACCTCTGCATCATCTCGCTCTACACTCTCTATTTGCAGATCATAGGGCTGACTTAAAGTTTTGGCTAGAAGTTCTGCAAATTCCTCTTTGCGTTCCAGGGGCACATATAGTTTTAATAAAAACACATGCCGGCCACTAATAAAGTTTTCCCGGGCAAGAAATTGTACTTCCTTGTTCCGTAACCATTCCGCCTTCAGCTTAATGTCACCGAGGCTGCTTTCAGAAATTTTCTGTAAATTAGCTTGTAGCTGTTGATTTTCTGCTTCCAGCTCAAGAATTCTCTGCTCATAGTCTTTTATCAACTCAGAGGGGGTCTTCTCTTTTGCCATACTTTTCGCTGTGTAGCCTGATTGACGCAAAAGATCTTGAATTTCTGCTGCTTCTGTATCAGTAAATAGCAACAAGAAATACAGGCATTTATCATCACCGGCAAGAATTTCTAAAAAACTTTCCTCTGTCTTAGCCAGTTCCCGGCGGAAACTGTCTTCTGCTCTTTTCGAAATGGTACCCAGGGCATACTGCACAGTTTTTAAGGCGTCAAGATCAGCAAGTGAAACATCCAATTTGCCATATGGAAAGAGAGTATCTTTTTGTTCCCGCAGCATAGATATTTCATCTTTATTTTTCTCAATCTTTCTCGTTACTCTGCGAATCTCGTCGCAGACAGCCGTAACATCCAATTTTTTTGCTCGCTCTTCAAATTCTTCAAAAGAAATTTTCGGAAGACCGGAATTTAAGCTAGCCAACAGCCCTTGCGGAGGCATACTCTCTTCTACACTAGCAACAGCAAGCTCAAGACGGTCAATCTCTTCACGAACAGCTGTTTGCTCAAGCTGTACTTCGTCTGTACAGAGAAGATTTTCGTATTCCTCTGCAGAAAACTCTTTATCAACCTCAACAAAGTGAACATCTCCCATTGTTTGGAGGGCTTTCAGTAAACCTGTCTTTTCTTCCGTAAAAGCCGTTAGCTTAGCACGGGCCATCTTAACTATTGCCATACTGCTTCACCACTTTCACAACATAGTCCACCGCTTTCTCTAAACGGGCGGCTTCTACTTCTTGAAAAACAGCTGCCTTCTCTTTTGCCTCAAGCAAAAGAGGACTGGCCTGCTCTTCGGCGCTCGCCTGTGCAGCTTGAAGGATAGAATCGATCTCTTGATTGGCTTTGCACCACAAGTCATCACTGAGCCTAGCTGCTTCCGCTTCCAGACTTTTTGAATCAGCTTCTGCTTTCACGTGGGCATCTTTTAAAAGCTCTGCGGCTTTCTGTTCAACTTCAAAAATTGCCCTTATCGCTTCTTTTGCCATAAACCTCTCCCCTCTATTAATATTATGAATAATTTTGAATAATACTGTATTAATAACCGCATTGGTGAATATTATTGCTATACGTCAATAATTGTAACATGATTCTCCCTTTATCGCACCATTAACTATCTATTATTTAAGAAAAATTTGTTAAAAATGGATAAATCGAGTACCTCTTGCGCCGGTAGAACAAGGGAGAGAACTTGCTTGCTGCTTCTTGCGAGAGCTATCCGGCCAATGCATTCAAGGCTTATATTGTTTCTGCTTCCTCCTTCATGCCGGTTTGCCTATCCATCCGTAATTCCTTGCGCCATTTACCAAAAAAGAAGAAACTAGCTGAAATGCTCGTACCGATAACCCAGCCTATGGGGTAGGAAAAGTAAAGATACTCTTTACCAAAATTAGCTGCCAGATAGTAGGCAATAGGAACTCTTGTTCCCAACAAGGATAGCAGACTGGAAATAAGCGGAATATTAGCTTGCCCCGCTCCACGCAGCATACCGTTAAAGGTAAAGAGGAAGGCTAAAATAAAGTAAAAGGGTAAGATTGTCCGCAAATAAATATGACCGGCCTCAATCATGGCCGAATCATCACCAAATAAGCGTAGCAGATAGGGAATCAGCGGATAGGTTACAAGGGCCGTTGCCAGGGCAATACCTGCCGTTAATAGCAGAGAGCTTTTCAGCCCCTCTTGGACACGATGAAATTTATTGGCCCCGATATTTTGACCGGTATATGTAGTCGTTGCATTAGCAAAGGACTGAATCGGTAAAAATACCAAGAGGTCAATTTTATTGGCACTGTTAAAACCGGCCATGAAAGCCGAGCCGTAACTATTAATCAAGGACATCATGGCCATACTGCCAATGGAAAACATAGCATTTTGCAGGGAGCCCGGAATACCTAGGCGGAGGGCTTCTTTAAAAATATCCTTATGGAAAGGCATATTCTTAAAATCGATTTTCATAAAATCATAGCGTTTGTTGATAATCAGAATCCCCAGAATCCAACTTAAGCTTTGGGCAATAATAGTCGCCAGGGCTGCCCCCCGTACCCCCATCCCTAGAGGGCCAACAAAAAGAAGGTCCAAGCCCAGATTAACAAAAGTGGATAGAATCAAAAGTTTTAATGAAGTAATGCTGTCGCCTAAACCCTGTAAAAATCCGGCATTGGCATTGTAGCCGATGGCAGCAAAGGCTCCAAAAAATACGACCTGCATATACTGCTCGGCAAGCACTAAGGTACCATCATCAGGCACATTCAGAAACTCGAGGACATGGCCGACTGAAAAGATACCGATAAGGGAAAGGGGGATGACAATCGTAAAGCTGAACCTGTAGATTGTGCTGAAGATCATATTGACTCGGTCATATCTCCTTGCCCCTACCGCTTGCGAAACCATAATAGTGGAAGCCATACCCAGGCCCATGAAGAGGGCAAACATGATGACCATGAAGGGAAATCCGGCACCAACGGCAGCTAAGGCCTTGGTTCCCAAGAGACGCCCAACAATAATACTGTCAGCAGTATTATAAAATTGTTGAAATATATTACCTAGAAGAAGGGGGATGGCAAAGGTCACCATTTTCTTCATGGGATGTCCTGTAGTCATATCTACGGCATGATTACTTCTCATACATATCTCTCCTAACGTCGCGTTTTTTTAGTATAAGGCTAAAGCAGATTATTGGCAAAGTTTTCTATCTTCTCGCTCACCGGAACTTATTGGGGTATTATAAGAACAGCGCCTTATTTTAGAGTGATTATTTTACCGAAATAAGCTACTTTCTTACTCTTAACCTGTCAAAAGGGGAGGTAATCAATGGCAGAAGCAATTAAAAAAATCGACTTGCACGGTCTGACAACCTACCAAACTGAAATCGTTATAGAAGATGCCCTCCGGCAATCTTGGGGAGTTTATATTATTCGCCTCATCCACGGATATCATGGCGGGACCGCCTTGCGTGACTTCATTTATAAGACTTATGAAAAAGATCCCCGCATCCTTCGCTTGGAGCGAATTAGTCCCGGAACTACTGACCTGCACCTGAAAGAGCTATAAGGCTTGCGGCTAACTCGATATTTTTTAACATGGGGCCGGAGGCTCTTGTATCATAATCTGTTTTTATGATAATAAAATTTCTCGCCAAGCCCTAGCCGGTTTAATTTTCAAGCCCGTATTTTCAGGGATTCCCCACATATATTGTCGCTTTTAATTTCTTAACCCGCTTTTTACATTCTATTTTATCAATCGTTTTTGAGTATTAACTATTTGGGGAATATAAGGTATACTGAAGGCGGAATAAAGGAGTGTGTAATGAAGTGATTAATATTACCTTAAAGCAACTTGAAGTATTTGTTGCCATTGTGGAAACAGGTAGTTTTACAAAAGCTGCCAATCGGCTGTACATGGCCCAGTCTACTGTTAGCGGTCACATCCGGACACTGGAGAAGGAACTGAGTGTTCTTTTGTTTCGCAGAGATTCCAAACGCAATATTCAGGTTACTGAGATGGGCAGAAGAATTTACAAAGGGGCTCTAGACATACTTGAGCGTTGCAGGCAATTAGAGGACGATATACTAATCGATAAAACGAATGAGCTAACTTTAGGTGCCTCAACAGTTCCTGCGAGTTGCATTTTACCTCGTATCATAACCGGCTTTGCCCAACGTTTTCCCCAGGCACGCTTTACGGTTAAAAGGGGAGATAGCGGCGAAATGCACCAGATGCTGTCTGAAGGGGAGCTTCAGTTGGCCATTGTTGGATCAAATATACAGCATCATGCCTTTCATTATGACAAGATTACTGAAGACTATACCGTATTAATTGCACCCGCAAGAGAACCCTACACAAGCTATAAAAAACAAAACGTTTACGGGAATGAGCTCCTCACCCACCCCCTTTTATTTCGCGAATCCGGCTCCGGTACACAAAAGGTTGTCGATGACTACCTCGCCCACATCGGCATGGAAAAAAGCAAACTTAACATTATAGGGCGCTTTGATAATTCAGATGCTATCATTGACATGGTGAGCTGCGGGCTCGGTCTTGCCTTGATTTCCGAGATGCTCGTTGACGCCAATATTAATCGCAACAGAATCATCAAATTCGATTTAGAAAAAGATTCTTCTGTTGCTTCTCGTGCCTACTATATGCTTAGCCGTAAGAACTTTGACTACTCCGATTTACATAGGGCCTTCATGAATTATATTAAGGAACAGGCATAACAAGCTCCTAACCGGATATTTCCTCCAGCCTGCTTATTTTCCACTGAGGGCGGTCTTCCCCCTTGCCTAAAACAGAAAAACTTTACACTAATTTTACCTTTTCCTAGCTACTTTCTTTCTTTTCAGCCCGGATAAAAACAGAGTATAATAAACGAGTTCTTAGAGTTTGAAAGGAAAGAGTTAAAATAAACATGTACGTTGATAGTCATAATCATGTAAGAAATTGGTCGCAAGATGCCACACAATCCCTTGAAGAGTTGTATCGTGGCTATAAGCAAAAAGGTATTTACGGCATCGGCTTGTCTGACCACTACGACATTGGCAATTATACAGGGGATACAGAATGGATTTTTGATATAGGAGATTACATTGCTACTTTTTCTCCCTACAAGCGAAGTTTAACAGAGGCTAGAAGAGAGGCTGAAGAAAGTGGTTTTTTCCGGCCTGCTTTTTTCTTAGGTCTGGAACTCGGGTATTTGCAAGATCATATAGAAGGCTTACAGGGGGTTGTCTCTACCCCCGGGCTCGACTATTTTATTCTATCTATACACGAAATTTATGGAAAAAATCCCTATGATTTCTTTGAGGAAATATTTGCAAAACCACAAAAACAAGTCTACGAGCAATATCTTGAGCTTTGCCTTCAAGCTGTTCAGGATTTTCCCAATGCCTCTATTTTAGGGCATTATGATTTCATCTCCCGCTATGCTCCGCAAAGGGAAAGTAAAATGAACTACAGCTGCTTGGCAGACCACTTCGATAGCTTATTTCAAGCTATGATTGAAGAAGGAATCGCTCTGGAAATCAATACCGGAACGGTCCGGCAGTTCGTGAAGAAAGACTTATCTCTTGAGGATGCCCTGCCCGATCCACAGCTCATAAGGCGTTATTTGGATTTGGGCGGAGAACTGATAACCCTCTCTGCCGATGCCCACCATGTGAGCCATCATGGACAATATATTAAAGAGACTATCTCCTTCTTGCACCGGCAAGGAGTACGTAGGCTGGCATATTTTCATAAGCACCAAGCTCATACGACGCCCATTCAATAGGCTTACTGATTCGCTTGAAGGCCTCTTCAAAATTAAATAGTGTACAATAGGTACAGCATTAAAGAATATGAGGAATTGTTATGTTTATCGATAGTCACAATCATATTACCCCTTGGTCACGCGATGCCCTTCAATCACGTGAAGAACTGGTCACTTCGGCAAAGAACAATGGGCTTTGGGGTGTCGGTATTTCCGACCATTATGACATTGGAAGCTATACTCCGGACGGTTTAGAATGGGTTTTCGATATCAGGGACTATTTGCAAAGCTTTGTCCCCTACAAGAAAACACTGTCAGAGGCTAGGAAAAGTGATGAACTAAGCTTTGCAGTAGGTATTGAGCTCGGCTACTTACCGGAATATGAGGACCGCTTGAAAGCAATCATGGAAGAAAAAGATTTTGATTATTTTATTTTCTCCCTGCATTGTATCGATGGCGCCTGCCCCGGCGACGCCGGCCATAATTTTTACACAGGCAGCTTGCAGGAAGACCATGAAAGGGCTCTGGAGGCATCTATCAAAGGACTTACACAATTTCCCGATGTGCATATTTTTGCTCATTTTGACTACACAAGTCGCTATGCCCCGGAGCGTAAAAGCAAAATGCTCTACAAAGATTTCCCCGACCATTTTGACAGACTTTTTTCCCTCCTTATTGAGGAAGGCATTGCCCTGGAGATTAACACGGGAACGATTGATTATTTGCGAAGGCGGGGCTACGAAGGGCTAGCGGTCTTCCCTGACGAGGAAATAATTAAGCGCTTTTTAGACCTGGGTGGCGAGCTCCTGACTATCAGCTCTGACACTCATGGCCCTATCCATCATCAGAGACCGATAAGGGAGACGCTTGAGTTTTTGCGCTACTGCGGTGTGAAAAGACTCGCTTATTTTGAAAATCAAAAAGCCTATACACACCCTATTTAAAAAACTGTACTTAGCCGTATTTTTCGAACGACTAGCCCTGAAATGTAAAAAGAAGATTGAAAAGGATAGCCCCGAAAAGAAAATATGCACCTGCTATAAGCAGCGGCCAGACAGGTGTTTTCTTTTGCTTTTGCGATTCTCTGTAAGCTCCGAAATCAAGTGTTTTCTCATCTTTACGCAAGAAGGGAAACCGTTCTTTTAAGATGTAAAAGGCATATTTCAATCCGTCAAATTGTCCATCTCGGGCAATATAGGCTAATAGGCCCAGGCCAAGAAGGAGGACAGCCGGAACAAAAAAACCATCCGCCAAAATATGAAAAATTTGCCGGAGCGTTTTTTCTTCAATAAAGAGCCCTCTTGCCTTCATATGGAGAAGAAGGAAGAGGTGCCCTAATATCATATTAATAAGAAAAATTTTGTTTTCTTGTTTCACACTTGCCCCTAAATATCACCGCCGTAGAAAGCTAGCGACCGGAATCAATGGCCTTAATTTCATTGAGGTATTGTTGTTTTTCAGCCTCATTACAGTAGACAAAGTGACCCGGAATGACCTCTTGTAAACGCGGTTTATCAAAAGCATACTGATGCGCCGTAACAGGATTGTAGTCAATCCGCTGACGCACACTTTCAAAGCGGGGGTCAGGTCTGGGAATCGCCGATAAAAGCGATTTTGTATAAGGATGTAAGGGATGTAAAAACAACTCGTCAGAGCTGCAAAGCTCAACAATTTTCCCAAAATACATGACCGCAATACGGTCTGAGAAATACTTTACAACGGATAGGTTATGCGCGATAAAGAGGATGGTTAAATCCATTTCCTTCCGCAGCTGGTCAAGGAGATTTAAGACTTGAGCCTGGACGGAAACATCCAGGGCCGAGACCGGTTCATCCGCAATAATAAAATCCGGTTCCATGATAACAGCACGGGCAATACCGATTCGCTGGCGCTGGCCACCGGAGAACTCGTGCGGATAGCGGTTGGCGTGTTGCCGCACAAGACCAACCTTTTCCAAGGCTTCATTCACCTTGTTCGTGATGAATTCATTGTCTTTAACCCCTTGTATAATTAACCCTTCGGCAATTATTTCGCGAACGGTCATCCGCGGGTTAATTGAAGAAATGGGGTCTTGAAAGATCATCTGCATACGAGACATATCTTCAACAGTCGGATTCGCCGCCGGACAAGAATTGACAAACTCTTCATAATCTTTTTGGAATTCAGCAAATTCGAGGTCTTCTTTGGCAATCTGATCGTTAAACTTTTTACGAATCTCGTCTGCCTCATCCGGCTTGGCAATAAGCATCTCGTCACGGATAACAGCCAAATCTTCTTTGGTCTTTTTGCTTCGTCCTTTAATGTCCTTGTAGACCATCTTCTTCTGGCTTGCCCCGTTATAGATGGGCTTGCCATTGAATTCCATATAGCCACCGGTCGGTTCATAGAGACCAATCAAAGAACGGCCAAGCGTTGTTTTTCCACAGCCGGACTCCCCAACAAGGCCAAATACTTCACCGCGCTTAATGTCAAAACTGACATCATCAACGGCGCGGACATTCCCTCCGCGAACAGGGAAGTACTGCCTCAAACGTTCAATTTTTACGATAGAATCGTTATCGTTTCTATTTTCGTTATGCACATCATTTGTCATAGTTGTTTCCTCATACATCACAGCCTACCCCCCCTAAATTTTCTTGATTTTCTTGCATTTTCAGACTGCGCCTAATACGCTCTGTAACAATGGCAGGAGGCTTAATTTTCGGAGCATCGGGATGGAGCAACCAAGTGGCCGCAAAGTGGGTATCAGAGATTTGGAACATGGGTGGCTCCTCCTCAAAATCAATCGCCAAGGCGTAGTGATTCCGCTCAGCAAAGGCATCCCCTTTGGGCGGCAGTAACATGTTAGGCGGCACACCCGGAATAGGCTCCAAATCTTCCTTGGTTTCTAAGTCCGGCATCGAGGCAAGAAGGGCCCAAGTATAGGGATGGACCGGTTCATAGAAGATTTCTTCAGCCGTTCCCATTTCAACAATCTTGCCGGCATACATAACAGCAACCCGGTCTGCCATATGGGCAACAACCCCCAGGTCATGCGTAATGAAAATAATAGAGATGCCTCTTTCTTCTTTCAGCTTATTGATGAGATCCAGGATTTGTGCCTGAATTGTCACGTCAAGGGCAGTTGTCGGCTCATCA